>VSIX01000172.1 GCA_008086245.1 Candidatus Mcinerneyibacterium aminivorans | reverse complement strand
CCTGGGTTCTCAACTTTTTTCTTGTTTTGTATTTTATTATTTTCAATATCAACAAATATATATTCGGGGCACCTTCCAAAATGTGTTGCCACTTTTCCCTTATTTGCAGCAATTGCTATTCTTCTCATTTTTACTCCTTTCTTTTACTTATTTTTAACCAAACAAATATATTTCCTTTTCATTCATTATGATAAACAGTTTTGAACATATGTCAATAAATATTTGATAAACCCTTTTTTCATTCTTTTTTTTTATAAATGGAAATACCTATTTCTCCCGCAGCATTTAAGTTCTTTACAATATTCTTAATCAGGGGTAATATTCACATTAGGAATATTAAAACAAAATGGAGGTAAGTTATGGAGAACTTTAAGTTAAATTCAATCGAAAAAAAGGAAATTATTAATTATCTTGAAAATATTATAAATATCCCTTCTCCCACGGGATTTACTTCGGAAATAACAAAATTTTTAATAAAAAATGCTGAAAAAAACAACATCAAATACACACAGACCAAAAAGGGAGCTATAATTTATGAATTTGAATCTGAAAAAGCAACCGGAGAAAATACTTTATTTGCCTGTCATATTGATACATTAGGAGCAATGGTTAATAAGGTTGAAGAAAATAAAATAAAAATAACATCAATTGGAGGGTATCCAGCCTTCTATATAATAGGAAACTACTGCAGGATTCATAGTTTTAATAATAAAACATACAAAGGCACAATCCTGCCTGACAACCCATCTGTTCATGTAAACAAAGATTTAAGCAAAAAAAAGTTTAAATTGAATGATTTATATATCCGTCCCGATATTATTACAGATGAAAACAAGACTCTGGATAACTATATAGAAGTGGGAAATTTTGTATCTTTTGACCCCGGATTTAAAACAGTTAATGATTTTATAAAATCCAGACACCTTGATGACAAATCATCTGCTTCAATTTTTTTACATTTGGCAAATTTGATTAACAATAATAAAAACCTATTAAATCAAAATATATATTTTTATTTCAATATTACCGAGGAAACCGGCCAGGGTATTGCTGGAATGCCCGATATAGACAATTTAATTATTGTTGATATGGGAGTAGTAGGTGACAGCGTGGAAGGAGATGAACGATCAGTCTCCATATGTGCCAAGGACTCTTCAGGACCTTATAACTATAATCTTGTTCATAAAATGGTCCAGCTCTCTAAAGAAAACAAAATAGATTATAAAGTAGATGTTTTCCCATATTATGGTTCAGATGGTTCGGCAGCCTTAAGAGCAGGTAAAGATATCAAAGTTGGATTGATAGGCCCGGGGGTAAGTGCTTCCCACGGTTATGAACGAACACACACAAAAGGTTTAATAAATACTGCAAAACTTATAATTAGTTTTATTAATGACAAAAATTAATTCCTATCTAAAAAACCGATTTATATAATCAGCAGTTTTTATTAACTCCTTTTTTTTGTTTATCTTTTTATCACACTTTTCAGGATGCTGGTTAGTTAAAGTAGGGATTTTCTCTTTTTTGATTTCAGGATTATGGGGGTATAGTTCAAATATACCTCCAACTTTACAGTTTTCTCCATATCCGCAGTTAAAACATGCAAATTCTCCCTGTATAGATATCTTCTTCATAATTTCTATTTGAGCATCATTCATAAAACGGGATAAATCACTGATAACATGTTTTGAATCTCCACGTCCGCTTACCCCAAGAATTATTCCTTTTTTCCCTTTTAATGGGAAATAAGCATTATGTCTTCCTGAAAAACAAATCCTCTCCCAGAATGCTCTTGATTTTGCATTTACCCCATCCCAGTACTCAGGAGCCGCAAATATAATTAAATCACAGTTTTTCATATTTGCATATATTTCATTTAATCTATCATCTTTAATGCACTTATTTTTTTCAACGCATCCGTTACATGCATCACAGGTGAGTATTTCAAAATCTGAAAGGGAATAAAAGTTATATTTGCTTCTAACGTTAGATAATATTGTTTTTATTGCTTTCTCCGATATTTTATTTTTTCGTCCCCCGCTTATGGCAACTATTTTGTTCATAACTGCTCCTTTATTAAAATCAAGTATAAGATTATAGATGTATATTTCAACATAAATATTAAATTTATATTCGATTTTAAACATCCACCTTCCGATGACAGAAGTTTTTCTTTTATAATTTTTAATTTATGCTACTTTTTACTTATGAAATTATGTAAAATTTGTCAAAAGCCAACAAAAAGCCTTTATGATGATACCCTGGAAATTGTTTTTCATTACTGCCCCAAATGTGATTTTATTTTTAAAAATTCGAGCTACATTATATCTCAAAAAGCGGAGAAAAAACAGTATAAAAAACACAATAACACCCTGAAGAATAAAGGTTATGTAGAATTTTTACAAAAATTTATTGATAATGCTGTAAATCCATATTTAAAAAATTCCCAAAATTTACTGGATTATGGGTGCGG
>VSIX01000171.1 GCA_008086245.1 Candidatus Mcinerneyibacterium aminivorans | reverse complement strand
TTTTGCTCTTATTGAAAAAATTGAAATTTTTACTAAATTTTGGATTTTCAACAATATAAACCTGAATATTAGAATATTTTACTAAATATCCTATATTAAGACCCTTATTTCTTTACAGCCTGAATCGCTAATTGACAATCGAAATTCAGCTCTGCTGAATTTCTTATCCAGGTTATGTGCTCATACCACCGGGTTATGTGCTAAAATCACCAAATCCAAAATTAAAAACTTGACAACCAATTTAAATCATGTACAAATAAGTATAAATCCTTCTAAGGGGGAAGGATTTAATACATATATGTTATTTAATTACAATATTGGGATAAGATGTGGATCGAAGTTTTAATCTTTTTAAGATTGGAAGGAGTAAATTTTATGAGAGAATTGAAAGAGAATAAACTTAGAACTGTTAATGGTGGAGCAACAAAACATTGTGTTGTTCAGGGAGAAGTAATTGGAACTGCATATATACAAGGTGATAGGGTAATTTTAACAACTACATCTGGTGGCTATCAAAACATTAGCTATGAAGAATATCAAGAAGATTATGCTTGGATGTATGAATAAAAAATGGTTGAATTAAAGGGGCTTCTTATAAGCCCCTTTAAAAGGAATTAAAATGTTTAAAAAAACGGTCTATATAATATTTATTATAATGATTTTATTATTATCCTGTAATCAGGAAAAATCTTTACATCCGGAAATGATTTATGAATGGGATTATGTAGAAAAAGAGCTTGGGATTAGCAAAAACCAAATATTAAAGAATTATAATGAACAAATTGAAGTTCTTAAAAAAACTGATAAAATTTTTTTATTTGGAAATTCATATAAAAAAATAAAAAAGGAATATGAAAAAGGTTATAATGTAAATAAAATACATCCTCTCTTTAGTTCGTCTAACGCTATCGATTATTTTAAATTTAATGATGGAATTTATTTTAATAGAGATCTTACACATAAAAAGACAAGACAGATATTTTATAGATTTTATAAATTTAATAATAAAAAATATAAATTTGAATATATCAATAAGAAAATATCAGTTCCCCATAACGGTCCGGGAGCTATGGGTGCTGAATACATAGGAAGTACTCCTCAATATATAGATGATAAATATTTATGGTATAGTAGTTTTGATACCAAGCAGTTTCACTGGTGGGGTTTTGATAATAAATATATTGATACTTTTAACATGAATATTGATAATAAACATTTTTACACATCAAGAACTTTTTTCATGCTTCCAAAATACAAAAAAAATGATCTTTTAATTACACCTAATTTTGTTGGAATAGGTTTTTTAAAAACAAATAAATGGTGGTTGGATAAGCCACTGCTTTATAAAATAGATATGTATGATAGTACGTATTCCAAGATTGATTTGGACTTTAAGATAAAAAATGAACATAATCATATAGCTGTACTTGATAACGGTTATTCTGAAAAAGAAACAATGATTTTAATGGGAACAGAACCAATAATATTATTTTTGAATGATAATTATAAAATTATTAAAAAGATTGATTTAAAAAGAGTATATAAAAAATATGGGTTAGAACATTTATATGAAGATTATCAATTAACTCAACCCTGGGGAAAGATATTTAATGTAAGCGATGAATACATGTTAATCATGACTCCGTTATTTCATTTTTCCGATTATAAAAGGATATCTTTTGAAGGAATTGATAATATTAAAGAAAAAACCGAAAGAATGCAAGAAGCTGGAGAGAGAGAGGAGGTGGGTAGTAGAAAAGATGGGAAGAAAAGGCTGGCTATATTAATAAATAAAAAATCAAAGAAAGTTGAAAATTCAGAAATAGTTAAATTGCCAGTTTTTTCAAATTATTGGTATTTTTGTGGTCCTTATATGAATGTTAAATATTATATTTTAAAAGATATGAAATATATTGTGATTAACCTATCCTATACAAAACAATTTAGAAGATTGGAATCTGTTGGAGATAGAAAATGGAAGAATTATTATTATGTTTATAAAAGACAAAAAGAAAA
>VSIX01000170.1 GCA_008086245.1 Candidatus Mcinerneyibacterium aminivorans | reverse complement strand
GCAATCTCAAGAACTGCTTTGGCTGTACTATTAATTTTTTCTTCGAAGGATTAACATTAGCTATTTACTTTTTACTATTAACTATTGACTATTTCTTCGAAGGAATTAGATTCAAGCTTTGTACTTTGTACAATGTACGATGTACGTTGAAAAAATCTCGATAGAGATTTTTTCACACACCTTTGGAAGTACATACAAGCTATTACCTGGGATTACTTTTATAGATATTCCCGTCACTAAAATCACGAAGTGATTTTAAAACCTTGATTCTTTTTAAGCTTTTCTTTATCATCAAATAGAAATTATGAATTTATTATCCAAATTTATTATTAATATATTAAATAAAAGAAATCAAAATGAAAAAATAATAAATCCTGAAAATATCCTCATACTTACATACGATAAGATAGGCGACATGGTATTAACCACACCGATGTTAAGAATATTAAAAGAAAATTATCCGGATGTTAATATAGATGTTTTTGCAAGCAGCAGAAATAAAGATATAATAAAATACAACCCAAACATAAGAAATATTTATGAATTTAATAATGAAGACAAATCAACGGTTTTCAAAAATA
Source organism: Candidatus Mcinerneyibacterium aminivorans (assembly GCA_008086245.1). Lineage (GTDB taxonomy): Bacteria > Macinerneyibacteriota > Macinerneyibacteria > Macinerneyibacteriales > Macinerneyibacteriaceae > Macinerneyibacterium > Macinerneyibacterium aminivorans. Next base: position 2,165 of record VSIX01000170.1, on the reverse strand, counting down.
TTAAAGCAATATTAAAGGCAAGAAAAACAAAATATGATTATATAATTGACTGCTGGAGGAAAATATCTCTGTTTCAATTTTTAAAATTAAGGTTTTTGAGGGCTAAAATTAAAATTACCCCCTATAAACTAAATTATTTTGAAAAAATCACCGGGTATAAAACAAATGATTTAAAGATTTATGATAGAGTCCATGGAAACAGAAAAAATAAACATTTTTCCAGATATTTTATTGAACTTCTTGGAAATTTGAATAAAAAGAATATAAATAATACTTCCTATGATTTTTATTATAATTCTACTGGAAAAAACAAGGCGAAAAAACTTTTATCTAAAATCGATACAAAAAATATTGTAGTTTTTAATACTGATTCCAGAACAGATCAACGATCAATTAATTTTAAAGATATAAAGCTCATTGTACGTGAAATATTAAAAAATAAAGATGTTTCAATTATAGTTTTAGCTAAAAAAAATCGATTGAAAAAACTTAAAAAAAATGAAAGTTTAAATTATGATAACCTCTATTTTAGCTATCCCCTGGATAGCATACTTGAAATTGGACCGATTTTTGAAAAAACCGATGTTTTAATTTCTCCGGATACCTCTTTTATTCATATTGGGTGTGCATTTGATATTAAAATAATAGGGATTTATTCGAATAACATGGGAAATTACAAAAGATTTAAACCAAGAACAGGAGAATTTGGGGTAGTTTTTTCGGACAATGATAAGATGAACAGCATTGAAAATTTTGACCCTAACGGAGTTGTAAAATTATTTTTAAAATTTTTTAAAAAAGAGAGTGTTTAGAGGGACTGATGTTCGGAATAAAAGACCGGGAAGAAAAGAAATCAAATTTTCAAATTAAGATTAATAAAACTTTGTGTGGTTTTCTTTGTTATATATCCTATAATTGAAATCGCTGCATTTTTTAATAGGTAGCAATTTGCATATTATTTGTTATATTATACCTGTAAATAAATATTTAATAAAAAAAAGGAGAATTGTTATATGAAACCAGAAGACAAAATATTGGGTATCATTGGTGGAATGGGTTCGATAGCCTCATCGGATTTTTTAAAGGAATTAATGGAAGAATCTCCGGCACAAAATGACCAGGAGTATATCGAGGTTTTACTACACAATAATTCAAAAATTCCCGATAGAACAGAAGCAATACTTCACAACGGAGAATCTCCGGTGATAGAACTGAAAAGGTCAGCTAATATACTTGAAAACGCCGGTGCTGATTATATCCTTTTTGAGTGCATAACGGCACACCATTTTGCGGAAGAAGTGATTGAAGAGCTAAAAACTGCTAATTTTTTAAACATGGTTGATATTGCAGTCGATAGAATTGTGGAGGAATTTCCCGATTTAAATAATATAGGCATTTTGGCAACTACCGGAGCGGTAAGTTCCGGTCTCTGGCAGAAAAGTTTAAAAAAGCATAACTTGAATTCGGTACTTATGGATAAAAAGATCCACGAAGAAGAGTTCATGAAATCAATTTATGATGAAAAGGGGATAAAAAATAATTACATTACCGATAGAAATAAAGACAAGATGCTAAAATGTGTAAATAATTTAAAACAGAAGGGCGCCAAAGCAGTAATTGCCGGCTGTACGGAAGTTCCTTTGATTTTAAAACAGAAGGATATTGATATTCCACTTATAGATCCTCCAGCATCAATGATTGAGAAAATTATTGAGTTGTTTTACTTTTAGTTGAAAATCTCCTTCAAGATTTTCCGTCATCCGTGATCGGTGACCCGTCAACCGTATTCAAAAATCCTAAATAGAAAAATTGCTATCGCAATTTTATATTAAGACTAAGGTTAAGAGTGAGCTTTTAGGAAAGGACTTGAGAATGTTTAAAAATCGCTGCCGAGATTTTTTAGTGAATAGCTAATTGTAAATAGTGAATAGTTTAAAAATAACTCCAGAGAAGATTTAAAAAATTAATAGATAAACAGAAAACTGATAACTTTATAAACAACTAATTAACTTGAATTAGCACTAATTTCAAATACATTTTTAAAGGTGCTTTTAATTTTTTCTTCTAAGGAATAAGGTTTAAGTTTTTTAGCTTTCAATTTTCATCTTTCAATTTTGCCCTAGCTTATGGGCCAGACTCGATTGAAATCTTAAGAACTGCTTTGG
>VSIX01000169.1 GCA_008086245.1 Candidatus Mcinerneyibacterium aminivorans | reverse complement strand
TTTTTATATTTTGACAAATCTGCAAAAAATGATAATAATAAGAGTAAAAGAAACTAATAGGAGGTAATATGTCCCTTAACTGCGGTATTATAGGTCTTCCAAATGTTGGTAAATCCACAATATTTTCTGCTTTAACATCAGCGAATGCAAAAGCATCTAATTATCCCTTCTGTACAATTGATTCCAATGTTGGAATAGTTGATGTACCTGATAAAAGACTCGATGATATTTATAACATTTTTAAACCTCCAGAAAAGATTCCAGTATCAATTGAATTTGTAGATATTGCCGGATTGGTTGAAGGTGCTTCTAAGGGTGAAGGGCTTGGAAATAAGTTTTTGGCAAACATTAGAGAAGTGGATGCGCTAATTCATGTTGTTAGATGTTTTGAAAACGAGGACATAGCTCATATGTATAAGGATCTAAATCCAAAAAGAGATATTGATGTAATTAATCTGGAACTGGTTATGTCGGATTTAGAGGTTGTTCAAAAAAGATTAGAAAGTATCGAGAAACTTTTTAAAAGTCAGGACCAGAAAGTTAGAGACGATGCTAAAAAAGAAAAAGAATTATTAAAAAAAGTAGAAAGTATTCTATTAGAAGGCAAGCCTGTAAGAGTACTGGATTTAAACATTGATGAAAAAATGAAGCTTAAAAATTATAATCTGTTAACTCTAAAAAAGATGCTCTATCTATGTAATATTGATGAGGACTCAATAAATAAAAAAAATTCTTATGTTAGGGAAGTTGAAAAAATAGCAAAACAGGAAGGGGCAGAGGTGTTAAAACTGTGCGGAAAATTGGAACAGGAAATAGCTTTTATGGATGATGTGCAGGATAAAAAAGAGTTTAGAGAAATGCTTGGTATGGAAGTAAGTGGATTGAAAAAACTGATTAAAAAAGCTTATAAACTTCTAGGGCTGGAAACTTTTTTTTCCAAAAATGAAAATGAAGTACGGGCATGGGAGATAAGAAGGGGAACCACTGCACCTGAAGCCGCAGGCAAAATTCATTCAGATATGAAAAAGGGATTTATAAAGGCAAAAGTTTATAAATATAAGGATTTAATGGAATATAAAAAAGAAGAAGAATTAAAAGAACACGGTTTAATCAGGGTGGAGGGAAAAGATTATGTAGTTCAGGATGGAGATATAATCTATTTTTTATTTAATAATTAATTTCTCTGCTTTTTTTAGTAAAAATTAATATCATTCCCTTTATAATTACTAAAACAATAATTTTACTTTAAGTAAATAAAATGTCCAGAATCTTTCTTCTTTTTTGTTTTAATAATTATTCTTAATATTTAATAAATTATTAAAATATTGTTGATAATACATAATTTTTTTTAAAAAATTAAACTGTAAGGGTTCCTATTTTTATTAATACAAATTTTGTAAAAATTTCTTGATATCTACGATTTATAAGCTAATATATAATTAATAAATTCTAAAAAAGGAGGTTGGTGTATGGTATCAGGTGGTCTATCACTTATTTTTCTAATTTTAGTAATATTTTTAATAATATTTCTTACATCTAAGTGGAAAATGAATGCATTTTTGGTACTTGTTTTAGTATCATTCTTATACGGTATTTTCGTGGGAATGCCTCTTGAAACAATAATATCCAAAATTAGGGATGGTTTTGGAGGTACCCTCGGGTATATCGGTATAGTTATTGTAGCAGGAACAATTATAGGTACAATACTTGAAAAAACAGGTGCTGCACTATCAATGACAAATTCTATTTTAAGCTTTGTAGGTGAAAAAAGATCCCCTCTTGCAATGAGTATAGCAGGATATATTATTTCTGTACCTGTTTATTGTGACTCGGGATATGTTATTCTAACACCTCTTAACAAAGCTCTTGCAGCTAGGACTAAAAAGTCAATGGCTGTAATGGGAGTTGCTCTTGCAACAGGATTGTATTCAACTCACTGTCTAGTTCCACCTACACCGGGACCTATTGCTTCAGCTGGTATTCTTGGAGCAGATCTTGGTGGTGTAATAGGATTTGGAATAATTGTTTCAATTCCGGCTATGCTTGCTGGATATCTCTGGGCAATAAAATTTGCCAAAAAATATCAAATTGAACCGGAATTAGAAGTTAATTATGACGAATTAGGCGACAAGTATGGAGAATTACCTTCTGCATTTTTGTCATTTTTACCTTTAGTTGTACCTATTTTCTTAATTCTTTTAAAAAGTCTTTCGAATCCAAAATTAGGATTAATGAAAGAAGGTCCTGTTTCTAATTTTTTAGGCTTTATTGGAGATCCAGTTACAGCGCTTACAATAGGTATCTTTTTGGCACTTCTTCTTGTTGCTAAGACTAATCTTAAAGAAGCAATTCATGACTGGATTGGAAAAGGTATAAGTAATGCTGCAATTATTCTTGCAATAACAGGTGCGGGTGGTGCTTTTGGAGCAATCCTTAAAGCATCTCCAATGGGAGATTTCCTTGGAAATAATCTTTCAGCTTTTAATATAGGAATATTCCTGCCTTTTGTTATTTCAGCAGCATTAAAAACTGCACAGGGATCATCTACAGTTGCAATAATAACTACTTCTTCAATTATGGCACCATTAATGAGTTCTCTGGGATTAAGTCCTGTTCTTACTGTACTTGCTATCGGAGCAGGAGCAATGACTGTATCCCATGCAAATGACTCATACTTCTGGGTTGTTTCTAAATTTGCAGGAATGGAAGTTCCCGTTGCATATAAAACATATACAACCGCTACATTGTTGATGGGAATTATTTCCATATTGATGGTTGCTATTTTAACAATTTTTGTATAAGATTTTCAAAAATTCCATGGGGATTTATTTTCCCCATGGAATTTTTAATTTAAAAATAGGAGAATTGATATATGTCAATATTTACTAAAATATTTCTTTTTTTCTGGAGAAGAAAAGCTTTCAATGGTTTTGTTCAGGGTAATTATGAAAAAGCATTAAAATATTTCAAAAAAATATATCAAAAAAAATCTAATGAAAAAGGTATCAGATACAATTTGGGATTAACCTATATAGCTTTAGGGCGTTATCAAAAAGCAGAGAAGTATTTAAAAGAACAGTATGAAAGGGATCAGCATTATATCAATGCCAAAGCTTTAGGTGATTTGTATTATTTATGGGGTAATGCAGAAAAGGCATCTGAATTTTATTCAAAAGCTTTACTCGGAGCAGATAATAAAAAAGATAAAAATTTTTTGAATAGAAGGATAGAAATCTGTGAGGATAAAGAAAAATTTGAACAGGCACAGAAGGCAAAAGAAATACTGGAAGAAGCAAATGAATTAATGAATAAAGATAGCTATGAACAGGCAATTGAAAAATTTAAACAGTCTATCGATTATGATCATACTAATTTTATTGCTTTTAATAATCTGGCAACAATTTATATGAATCAGTTTCAGGAGTATGAGAAAGCTTTAAAATATTTTGAAAAAGCTAATGATTTGACTGAAAATCCTGTTATTAAAAAAAATATATCAAATTTAAAAAAAGCTATCAATGATAAGTAAAGGAGGGTTTTATGAAACCTAAAAGGAAACATCTTGAATCCATTTTCTTGGAAGGTGTTCGCAGAGCTTATCCATATGATATTATTAAAAGCTCGGTGTGTTTGGTAGAAAATGTACTTAAAATTGATATGGAAAATTTTCATCTAAAAGAAGATATAAGTAATTATGATAAAATATTTGTTATAGGAGCGGGAAAAGCAACTGCTACAATGGCAAAAGCCATGGAGGAGATTTTAAAAGATAAAATTACAAGAGGTTTAATTTCTGTTAAATACGGTCACACAGCTGATCTTGAAAAAATTGAATATATTGAAGCCG
>VSIX01000168.1 GCA_008086245.1 Candidatus Mcinerneyibacterium aminivorans | reverse complement strand
TTTCAAGTAATAACATTAAAGAATTCTCATAAACCTTCTCTAAAAACCATCTCCCAGCTCCCTATGTATCTCCATTGCTAAACCAATTATTTTATAAGATAAATTTTTATATAGTATTTTATCCATACAACCTCACTTTTAATCTGTGTAAATTAGTTTAATTCGTTGTTAATACAATTTTTAATTATTTTATAAATTAAATTTCACTTCTTCTCAATTTTATCAATTACTCTTGAAAATATACCAATATTTAAACCGATACCAAGCTAAACAAAGATGTTTTGAACTAAATTAAATCAATCTATTCTTTAACTGGGATATAAATGCAAAAAATGCCAAAACAAAAACAATTATAAAATTAAGTTTCTTTTCTAATGTGCTGTGTAACCATTTAAATATTTTTTAATCTTTATCCTCTTTGTTTTATTAATCCATTGGTACTAAGCCTAAATCTTCAGTTATTTAACAAGAAGTTCATACATCATACTTACAATACCACTTGTTAAATCTGTAGAACTCCAAAACAAATAAGGTAGGAGTTAATACTACTCCCACCTTTAAATATCAATTACAATTAATTTGATATAATACATTCATATATAAAAAAATTGTTGATACTAGAACAACGGCTTTTGCAATAAAGGAAGTCGACTCCATCAAGATAGTTACTAATAAAACTAAAAAAAATATGGTAAATATTTCATTAGTTTTTTTATTCTCAAACAACAATTTTTTTAAATAATTTAAAAATTTTCTCATAAAAATCCTTTCAAAAGAGATCCCCTATTTTTTTTTCTTTTTTAATCTTGTGGTGCATTTCCTAAATCTTCTTGTAATTCATTATAAGCTTCTACCATTGCTCCGGTTAATGCTGCTGTACCAACAAGAGCGATATTTCCAGTATAAGCTGCCCCAATTAATCCTCCTGTAGCAGCTGCACATGCTCCTTGTACTACATCTTTGAAATCATCCCAAGTATCAGCCCAATAATCATATCCACCTTCAACACTTCTCAATTCATTCTCACTCAATTCTCTCATAAAATTTTCTCCTTCCAATCTTAAAAAGATTAAAACTACAATCCACATCTTATCCCGTACGGAAAATATATATATTCAAAATCTTATCCCCCGATAAGATTTCATAACTTATTTATAACTAATCAGAAGTATCTGTCAAGAAACAATTTTAACCCCTGGTGGTCTAGAAATTCAGCTATGCTGAATTTCGATTGTCGATTAGCGATTGACGGTTGTCAATTAAAAAATGAAACAATATGATAATTATTTTTATCCTATTTATAAAGAGTTTTACAATTCGCTATTTGCCATTTGCCATTAGCAATT
>VSIX01000167.1 GCA_008086245.1 Candidatus Mcinerneyibacterium aminivorans | reverse complement strand
CTGCAAAAGTAGGGGCATTTGATACGTTTCTTTTACCAACAAAGAAAATCATTCCGGCTATATACGAATTAAAAATGAAGCTGTTTGATATAAAAGGTGATAGAACCGTTGTAAAGAAGCTAATCTTCGAAGTAGTTGAATCTAAAGATAATAAAAAATCTGAGTAATAATATAATGTATTCGACGGGGAGTTCAGAATATTCTGAGACTCCCCATATCTTATTATGAGAATAATATCGGGAAAATTCAAAAGCCGAAAAATTCATTCTGATCAATTTAAGAAACTTAGACCAACCCTGGATCGGGTAAAACAAACTATTTTTGATATTCTATTTAATTATATAAATATTGAAGATAAGAATGTTCTCGATGGTTTCGCCGGGACGGGAAATTTAGGTCTTGAATCTTTAAGCAGGGGATCTTCAAGGGTTTTTTTTGTTGATAATAATTTTAAAGCTTACAGACTTATTAAAAAAAATGTTGATACACTGGAAGTTAATGATAAATCAGAAATTATAAAAATGAATTTTTATTCTTTTATAAAAGAATATAATAAAGATAATTATTTTGATTTGGTTTTTTTGGATCCTCCCTATAACGAAGATCATCTTGAAAGAATATTGTTAAATAATAATTTTCTCAGAATTTGTAAAAAAAATTCAATAATTGTAGCAGAAGTTGAAAAAAATTATGAAATCCTGTATAATGAATACTGGAAGCTTATTAACCAAAGAGAAATTTCAAATACAAAAGTATATTTTTTGAAAAAACTGAAAGGATAGATATGTTGAAATCAAAGGAAGGTATATACCCCGGAACCTTTGATCCGATAACCAAGGGACATATTAATATTGTCAAAAGAAGTCTTAAATTTTTCGATAAGTTAATAATAGCCGTTGCTCAAAATGAGGAAAAAAATCCCCTTTTTGATGTAAATGAAAGGGTAAACATGATTAAGGAAGTTTTTAAAAACAATGATAACATTGATGTAATTGCTTTTGATGGACTTCTTGTAAATCTTGCCAGAAACCTTGATGTTAAGGTTATAATTAGGGGGTTGAGAGCTGTAAGTGATTTCGAATATGAACTGCAGATAGCATTAACCAACAGGCAGTTGTGTAAGGATTTTGAAAGTTTGTTTTTGATGCCCTCAATCGAATATGTATATCTCAGCTCATCGGTTGTTAAGGAGATTGCTTCTAAAAACGGGAAACTTTCCAAATTTGTACCTGATAATGTTAAAAAGAAACTAAAAGAAAAGTTTGAGAAATAAATTGACGCTTATTATATTTGTATATAAAATAAAATAAAAGAAGAATATTGTTGTTAAAGGAGCATTATGAAGCTAGTTATTGGATATGGAAGAAATGAAGAGGACTGGAACAGTATAAGAAAATTGATATCAGAATTTGGAGATATTACACGAAACTATGAAATCGTTATTACCAGAAACAAAAGCGAATTAAAAAATGAGATTAAAGATGCAGATATATTTTTTGGATTTAAACTTGGAAGAAAATTATTCCAGAAGGCAAATAGGTTAAAATGGGTTCATTTTTCTTCTGCAGGGGTTGACCATTCCTTATACAGGGAAATAATAGATTCGGAGGTTATTATTACTTCGGCGAAAGGAATTCATGGAACAAATATTGCAGAACATGTTCTTACCTTTTTGCTATATTTTTCAAAATCATTTGATAAATTGATTAATAAGCAGAAAAATCATGAATGGAATAAGAAAGAAATTGTAAATTCACAATTTTTAATTAAAAATAAGAAAGCATTAATTTTAGGATTTGGAACTATTGGTAAAGAGATTGCACGAATCCTGAAAAGTAATCAGATAGAATGTTTTGGTGTAAAAAAACATATTACACAAAAAGAGATTAAAAATGTAAAAATTTTAAAAATGGAAGAAGCCCGTAATATTTTAAATAAATTTGATTTTGTTATTGATATACTCCCTCTTACAGATGAAACTGAAAATATTATAGATAAAGATTTTTTTGAAGATATGAAAAAGGGGAGTATCTTTGTGAATGTGGGAAGAGGAGAGCATGTTGTAAAGGAAGCTTTATTAAATAACACCTCTCATTTGAGGGGTGTTGGGCTGGATGTAACACCCGATGAGCCTTTAGATAAAAAATCAAAACTTTGGGATATGGAAAACATCTTAATAACACAGCACACATCCGGTGACTTTCAAAATTACTTAGAAGCTACCACCAGGTTATTTTTAAAAAATTTAAAGAAATTTCATCAAAATGAAAAATTAATGAATGTAGTGGATAAACAGAAGGGTTATTAAAAGAATTAAAGGGAGGTTTTATGCCTGATATATTTGATATGTATGCAAGAGAAGTATTGGATTCCAGGGGGAATCCAACTGTGGAAGTTGAAGTTATAACAGAAAGTGGAGCCTACGGCAGAGCTATTGTTCCTTCGGGTGCATCTACTGGGGAGCATGAGGCCCTTGAATTGAGAGATAAAAATAAAGATAGATACATGGGTAAGGGGGTTCTAAAAGCTGTAGATAATGTTAATGAAATAATAGCTCCAGAGTTGATTGGAATTGATGTAACACAGCAGCGTCTAATTGATGAGATTATGATTGATCTGGATAGCACAGAAAAAAAGGAAAATCTGGGAGCCAATTCTATATTGGGGGTTTCTATGGCTGTAATGAAAGCAGGAGCAAATTTCCTGGGATTACCACTGTATAGATATATAGGAGGAATAACTCCGTATGAAATGCCCACCCCAATGATGAATG
>VSIX01000166.1 GCA_008086245.1 Candidatus Mcinerneyibacterium aminivorans | reverse complement strand
TCCATTCATAACCCTTTGATTTTGGAAACATTTGATAGTTTCTTGACTGAAAATCTTTTTCCCCTACAGCAGTAACCTCATAGGATGCTCCCGATATATATATCTCATTTTCCAGATCGGCACCCTCGGTAGATTTAAAATATTGATGTATTTTTTGAAAATACATCATCCCATCCACTTTTTTCACCTTATCCTTCTTGCTGGCTATATTATAAACTTCAAATAAAGTATTAGCCTTTTCAGAAAGGGAAACTTCAAAAGGATTCTTTTCAATTTTTGTCCTGTAGGTATCTACAATAGGTTTATCATTAGTCAAAATTATAGGTTTCTGATCAATTTTTGCTGCTGCTTTTGCAATCCCGGCTGCCTTTTTAACTGTTTCTGCTATCTTGTCTTTAGTAAAATATGGAGTAGCAGCAAACCCCCATCTTCCATTTAAAAGTATTCTAATTCCAATACCAAGTTCGTTATTATTAATTACATTTTTCAACACATCGTTATGTGTTTGAATATATTCAATATCCGTACCTCTAAGACGGACATCTCCATAATCTACATTCAAACCGGACATAACTTCAAGAGCATAGTCCACCCATTCTCTCATAAGAACCTCCTTTATTTCGTTATACTAAATATAATGATTTATAATCTTTTTTCAAGAATTTTATTAAAAAAAATCCAGGAATAAATTGTGAAATACCGTATAGGGATCTCCCCCTAATTTCAAAGTAAGATCTGCATCTGTTAATTTTTTGATAACATTTTTAATTTTAGAGTAACTAATATTTTTGGCACATGCCCTATAATTATTTTTTTTGAAAACATATGGATGCAAATTAATCTTATTAGCAATCTGATTATTTTGAAGATTTAAATTATTTTTTACAGTTAATATTTTCTTTAATTCAGTATACAGAAGTTTCAATATCCCGAGTATTTCATAAGTGTCCTTTTCCTTCAGTATATACTCCAGGCTGCTGTAAAATTGGGTTTTATTCTGGTTTCTTAAATTATCAAGTATACTAAATACATTAATTCTGGCAAAATTACCGGACAATTTCTCTATATCTTCAATTTTAATTGTTTTTTTCCCAGCAACAAAAATTAAAAGCTTATCCAGTTCTTTAAAGATTATCTCCACATTGTCTTCATTCCGCTCGATGAAATAATCAATAGCATCTCTTTTCATTTTTTTACCGTGTTCTTTTACATAATCGCGTATCAGATAATGAAGCTTATTTTTATAAATTTTTTTAAATTTTAAAATGGACTTTTTATCAATAAATTTATAAGGTTTCTTTTTAACATTTAAATATTTTTGATATGAATATAATAATAAATTATTGGTCAGTTTATTTCTTTTTTTAAAATTTTTTGATAACTTATCAATATCTTTAACTTTTTCAGGGTCTATCAAAAGAATTATATTTTGATCGGAAAACATATCCTGCGTTTCAAGCTCCTCCTTAACTTTTTCAATTTTAACATCTTCCCCATGCATGATATTTACCCTATTTTCCCCGTATATTTTATTTAGCATTTCCATAATATTTCTAAGATAAAAGTGTTCTTCTCCCAGAATTAAAGTTATTTTATCAAGCTTTTTGCTTTCTATTAAACTTAAAAACTCGTTAAATTTCATTAAAACCCCTCTACAAGCTGGTCTTTTAAATTTTTTGCCAAATTCTTCATTGCTTCCTGTATATATACATCATCGTTCTTATTAGCTTCAACAACATAATTATATTCAAAAACATAATCTTTATTTTCATCTATAACTTCTTCTTCCCTTTTGAATAAATATTTTAATCTTATAATAATTTTTTTTGATGTTGGATTTTCATTGAAGTCAATAGCAACGACTTCTTCATTAAATTCTTTTATTGTAATATTTAAATCTGCTGTATTCTCACCACTTTTGCCCAGCTTAAGATTTGAATCATTAACAAATATCCTGGTCAGTTCATTCATTAAATATTCATTTATTCTGTATTCATTGGTTTTATTTTCTATACCTTCAATATTTATACTATCAACATTTTCCAATTTAGTAGTTTCTAAAGTATAATAACAGGACATTATAAACAATAATAAAAACGGTATAATAAATTTTTTCATAAGTCCCCCTTCTTGAATGAGGAATATTTTGTTCTATACTCCTTCTTTGATTCTGGATAATCAATGGTATAATGAATTCCTCTTGATTCCTTCCTCCATAAAGCCGAATAAATAATAATTTTTGCATTAATTATTAAATTCCTCATTTCCAGCAAATTTGTAGAAACAGGATTTTCATAATAAAATTCTTTAATCTCCTCTTCAATTAAATTAACCCTTTTAAGTGCATATTTCAATCTCCTATCAGATCTTACTATACCCACAAAATTCCACATAGTCCTTCTTAACTCATCCCAGTTATTATTTATTATAACATTCTCATGTTTGAGTGTAACAGGAGATTCCCAGTAATCAAGCTCCGGAATTGTTTCCTGATTAAAATTGCTATTTTTAATAATATTTGAAGCTTTTAATGCCATTACTGCGCCCTCTAAAAGAGAATTACTTGCCAGCCTGTTGGCTCCATGAAATCCGGTACAGGCAGTTTCTCCAACAGCAAAAAGGTTATCAATATCTGTAGTTCCATTTACTTTTGCTTTTATTCCTCCACAGTTGTAATGTGCCGCAGGAACAACTGGAATCATATCTTTTGTAATATCTATATTAAATTGCAAACATTTT
>VSIX01000165.1 GCA_008086245.1 Candidatus Mcinerneyibacterium aminivorans | reverse complement strand
TTCAGCATTGCAATTTCAAAACCTATTATTGGAGATATGATATAAACACCAAAATATGAGCTAAAGATATAAGACTTCATCAGCCAGAGAGCAACTGTATCAATAATTGTGCCCGATATATTTGTTAGAACAAACTTGGCAAATTTTTTAACCATTAAATCCCCTAAATTTTAAATAGATTATAAATGAAATAACTATTATTTAAAAATATTTTTTTAGATATATTTTGTTATGATTTTTAAGTTAAATAAAATATTTAATTAAAATGGCTATTTGATTTTATTTGTACCATATTATTTTAAAGATAAAATGAGATATTTGTTGAAATAATTAGCAGACTTAAATTCTTAAAATATATTGATAAAGAAATATATTGTTTTATAATAAAACCAAAGGGGAAATCGGTGCAAAATATCAATAATCGTTTTGATATAATTAAAGAAATTGGTAAAGGGGAATTCGGGGTAATATATAAGGTTAAAGACAAGTTTGCTCCGGATTATGGAATTAAAGCACTCAAAATATTCAATTCGGATAAGATAGACAAAGATAACTTAAAATACTTTAAAAAAGAATTCATAAATTTGAGGAATAATGAGCTACCCTGTGTAGTGCAGGTTTCAGAATTTTCAAAAATATATCACATTGATGGAAGGCGTTTTCACGGAAGCTATTATTTTTATACTATGGAATATTTAAAGGGACAAAATTTAAGCAATTACAGTTTTTTTAACAAAAAAGAGAAAATAAAGATATTTAACCGAATAAACTTTAATCTAAAATATTTGCATAAAAATGATTATATGCACGGAGATTTAAGCGATAAAAATATCTTTATTACCTCTGATAGAAATATAATATTTTTGGATTTAATGGATTTAGGTTCAAAAAAAGAAGATAACGAGATGTTTAAATATCTTCTTGATAAATATAATGTATTAATGGAAAATTTTAACGAAGACTATTCGGAAAAAATAAACCCTAAAAGGTTTTTACAAAACTTAAAAAATAGATTTAATCCTTCGGTTAGATATAACAGTGAGGTATTGCAACAATTGAATAATCAGCTTGACAAAATCACCAGCAATGAAAAGGAATCCTTTATTATCAATTACAGAAATTGTAGAAAGGATTACTTTAAAGCGATTTTGAAATATATTGGTGGTAATTTGCAAACCGAGGGATACAGTGTTATAAATCTTTTCCTGAATCCGTCTCCTTATTCCTTTTTAAAACAATTACTATTAATAATTACTCAAAAAGCTAAAGACAAAGAGATTTTAAAAGAATATAAAAAATTCAAAAATTTCCTTGTAAACAAGGAAAAAAGCGAGTTTGAAAACTTTGAGCTTAGTCAGATAAAATTGCTGACTTCTGAATTGCTTGAGAAACTATCCTTAAAATCCAAACAGGTTATAGTATTAGATAGTTTTGATATGATAGATGAAAAAAGCAGTCAGATTCTACAGTATCTTTTTAAATATTATTCTGGGAAACAGATTGTTTTTTTTATAAATAATGATAGATACAGTCCTGATAAAAAAGAAAATAGTTTTAGATATATAGATGCAAATCTTAATCCACTGCATGAAAAATACTCAAAAACGAATTATTCAAAACTAAAAAGACTTTTTTACCCATTTGACATTGAAACTATTATTGATACTTTAAGCAAAAATAAATATTACGATATATTTGAAATTATTAATTTTGTTGTTAATCAATTTAACTATAAAAAGAAAATCACAGTTAAGATGCTTGAAAATATTGATATAGAGAAGGCTGTAAAATCGAAAAATGCAATCTTGGGGCACTATTTAAATAGAGAACGATATGAAAAGCTGCTTGGATATATAAACTATATGAACAAACCAATAAAAATCAAGTATTTCAGAGATATTTTAAAAGAGGAATATAAAATATTAATTGATGAGTTAATAAACTCACAAATAATTTCTTTTTTTGATAACAGAAGACTAACTATAAAACGAAAAAATATTTTGATATATCTAAAAGAATACTTTATAGAAAAAAGTCCCGAGTATTTAAAAGATATTAAAAATGAGATTATAAGAATATACGAAAAATATGAAAATGAGATTTCTTTTGATGAAAAGACTACACTTATTCAGCTATATGCTGGTAAAAAAAATTATAAGAAAGCAGCAGATATTCTATGGAAAGATTTTATTAAAAATAGAGAATTGAATGTGGAGGTTTTTGAGCAAAATCTGGGAAGTATTTTAAATAAGATATTTACAGAACAAAAGCCCAAAAAATTTGAGAAAGAAGATATTGAAGCTGTTTTTAGAATTGCTTACGCTAAATTTTATTATAATAATGAAAGTAGAAAACAAACTGAGGTATTAGATAAAATAAACCAGGATGATATCGATAGTAATGGAATTTTATTTGAATTAAACTACAGTCTTTTTTTTAATTATTTTGATTTATACAAAAAACAGAAAATAAAAGAATACTATCATAAATTGAAAAGAATTTCTGACGAGTTATCATTTGAGGATGAATTGAAATTTGTTTATGCCGGTTTTAGGTTCTTTCAGTATTTTAATAAATATAAGAAAATGAAAAAATTTTTAAACCAATTTTTTACTTTAATAAAGGATAAAGATGATCAATATACAAAAGATTATCTTAGAGGATTGAACTCCCTATACACCTATTATTCTAATTATGAAAAAAATGATAAAAAAGCATATAACACAGTAAATTTGTTTTTAAAAAAAGCAAAAGAATTTGGTTCGGATTTTTACACCTACAGTGCATATACCAATTTGGGTGTTTATATGCATTATCATGGGCAGAAAAAGAAAGCATATGAAGCTTTTAAGCAGGCCCTAATTTATGCAAAAAAATCCTCTGATTTTTCGATACTGCCAACTGCTTATAATAATATGG
>VSIX01000164.1 GCA_008086245.1 Candidatus Mcinerneyibacterium aminivorans | reverse complement strand
ATGCAATTGCTAAAATTACGGGTATTAAACTATGTCATCACTATAATAAACAGTACGGAACCAATTTTATTTCAGCAATGCCAACTAATCTTTATGGTCCTCATGATAATTTTGATCTTGAAACATCCCATGTATTACCTGCACTAATAAGAAAGTTCCATGAAGCAAAAATAAATAATGAAGAAAGTGTAACAATTTGGGGGACCGGAAAGCCAAAAAGAGAATTTTTATATGTTGATGATCTTGCAGATGCTCTGCATTTTTTGATGAATAATTATAATAAAAATCAATTTGTGAATATTGGAGTTGGTAAGGATATATCAATTATAGAACTGTCCCATCTTATTAAAGATGTCGTGGGATTTGAAGGGGAAATTGTAAAGGATACTTTGAAACCGGATGGCACCCCCAGAAAGCTGCTTGATGTATCTAAACTTCATTCTCTTGGGTGGAAGCATCAAACGGAATTAAAAAAAGGTATTAAAAAAACCTACAACTGGTTCTTAAAAAATTACGAAATATTAGGAAATAAATATGAATGAAGAACCTTTAATTTCAATAATAACAGTTTCATATAATAGTGAAGAATTTATAGAAGATACTATTAATTCAGTGTTAAATCAAAACTATGCTAATATTGAACGTATTATTGTGGATGATAAATCACTGACAGTACTGTAGATATTATAAAAAACATGAATCAGAATATAATAAAAGTAAGAAGAAATTAAATGAATCTATGAAAAAGATTGTGGAATATATGAGGTAATGAATAAAGGAATAGATTCAGTATCAGGTGATATAATTGGGACTTTAAATTAGAATGATTTTTTTAAGAATGATGAAGTTATATAATATATTATTAATAAATTTAAAGAAAATGAAGTTGATTATTTATATGGAGATGTTAAGTTTGTAAAAAAATATAATAAAAACAAAATAGTAAGAAAATACAAATTAAATATTGTTAACAAAATTGCTATGAAAAATGGAATTATGATTACTCATCAAACTATTTATAAGAATGTTTCTAAATGATGATTTTGAAGTAAAATATTATTCAAAAACCTTTGTGTAATGCGAGAAGGGGTGCAAGTACTAATGGTATAAAAAGCAAATATATAATTACAAAAGAAATGTTGAAATCTCGTAAAGAAAATAATATTGAAAATAATGGATGCTGCTCATTCCCATCGGAGGATTTGAAGAAAAATAAAGAATTTTTAAAAGTATTAAAAAGATATAGAAAAAATATATATTTTTTTGCACAGAACGATAATCAAAAAAATTAATTCAAAAGTATTTTGGAGATGTTAAATGTAAGGTAATAGGATTGAAAACATCCGATATGGAAATACCTGAAAAAGATTCATTTCGAAGGCAGAATAAACAGTAGGATGTTGCTTATCATGGATTCTTTCATCCTACAAAAGGGGGATTATTTGTTTTGAAGCCCAGTAAAAAATTGAAAAAATTTTAGATTTTAATTTCTGAAACAATTGATAAAATGAAAAATAATATTTCTACAGATTTTGAAGATGGTAACTATCCAAATGTTACCTTGAAAAAAATGCGATGGGATTCAGGTTTGAAAGTACATGTGGGTAATCCCAAAATTGTTCTTAATCCATCCCTATGATCCGCTCCTGTTGAGGGAGTGTTAATAAAATCACTGGCTTATAACGCTGTTGTAGCAGTTTATGATTTCCCCACCTCATTTACAAATGAAATTCCCGATAATGTTTTAATTAAAATGGCTAACAATTCTTTTGAAAAATCAGCATTGAAATTGAAAGAATTTTTAAAAATAGATAAAAAAAGAAAGAAGTAGCGAAAAAGAGCAAAAAAATGGGTTGAAGAATATTTAATTTCTCATAAAATGATTGATAGTTTAAAGTGTAGTGTTACCAATGATTGTTGCTAAATTTATAAAAATTATTTTATTATAGGAGAATAGTGGAATTTTCGATAAAAAAATTAATTACAGGTACGGGAATTTATACTGCATCAAAGTTATTTACAAAGACTGCTTCTATCTTGCTTTTACCTGTTTTTACAAGATTGTTAACACCCGATCAATATGGAATCATGGGTATACACACCAATTATTAAATTTATTCCATTGTTTTTTACTTTTGGATTATATATATCACAAATGAGAAATTATGTTGATCTCAAGGATAACAAAAAGAAACTGGGAAGTTATATTTTTACATTGAATAGCTTTCTTTGGATTGTCAGTTTATGTTTGTTAATTTTGTCAATAAGTCCAATTGGAAAGTTTTTTTTAAGTAAAATTATTGATTTTAATAGAGTTCCCTTTTACCCACATGTTATTATAGCAATAATAGTTGGAATTATTGAAATATTTATTTTATTGAGTAGAAATTATTATCAAACTATACAGAAATATAAAAAAATAGGAGTTAATAGTGTTATAAGTTTTGTTATTACTTGCATAGTAGCAATAAGTTTAATTTATTTTCTTGATTTTGGTGCATTAGGAAAATTAATGGGTAGATTAGTAGGGGCTATTTATTTATTTTTTTCTATATTAGTTATATTTGTAATGCAGATATTAATATTAATTATGTTAAATTAAAAAAAGCACTAGCATTAGGTTTTCCTATTGCTATTAATTCTATTATTAGTATAGTTTTGAATTTTAGTGATAGAATAATAATGGCTAAGTTCGTATCCTTAGAGAAAATTGGAGTATATACTCTTGCTTATACTGGAGCGATGCTATTATATATCTTTATATTTTCCTTTGAAGATGCTTGGCAACCAATGTTTTATAATTTAATGGATTCATCAAATAGTAAAAAATATTCTATTATAAAAAAAATGTTAACATACTTTACAGTGTTCATTTCGTTTCTATGCCTTTTAGGGCAATTATTTGGAAAAGAAATAATAATTTTCATTTTGCCTAAAAATTATAATGATATTGTAACTTATTTGCCATATGTATTAGGAGGTATGGTTTTCTATGGTGTATATCACTTTATGGCAAACATCTTAACTTATCATAAAAATACTAAAATTATTCCTTTGTTTACTTTTTTTGCAGCTTTTCTAAATATAGTTCTAAATATTATTTTCATACCTAAATTTGGAGCTATTGCCGCTGCAATAACAACTATTATCTCATATTTTGTTTTAGCTATTAGTTTGTTAATTTTTATTAAAATTAAATATAAAAAATATATGTTTAATTATAAAAAATTGACGATTGTTTTTTTGGGAATTCTAAATCCGATGTTATTATGGCTTGTGACAAATCAGATTAGTATTAGAATTTTCCTGTTTAAATTAATATACTTATTAGTATTTATGGCGTTTTTTTACAAAGAAGGATTGAATTTTATTAGTAAAGTTGCTAAAATGAAAAAGGCATAAAAGGGTTTTGGAATGGTAAAAGTATTATATGATTATCAAATATTTACAAAACAAAAATATGGAGGTATTTCTAGATATTTTTATGAAATAATTAGAAATGGCCGAAAAGATATTGTTAAGCAAATTTCAATTTTAATATATTATAATGCTTATATAAGAGATGTTTTCAACTTAAATAAATTTAATAAAAATTTATTTTTAAATAGAAATTATTCAAAGAAATTACTTAATAGACTATATAGATAGTATATATAAAATAAGCAAAGGAAAATATGACTTGTTTAATCCTACTTTACTATAACTCCCTATTTCTTAACTAGAATTAATAAACCATTTGTTTTAACTGTTTATGATATGATTCATGAAAAATATGGTAAAAAATATTTTTCTGATGTAGACTATATAATCAATAATAAAAAAAGCAGATAGAATTATTGCTATTTCTAACAATACAAAAAAATATTTTAAATTATTATAATATACACCCCAAAAAAATTAAAGTTATTTATTTAGCGAATTCTATTAAACAAGAATTAGCAGAAAAAGATTTAATTTACCCAGAGATTATATATTGTATGTAGGTTCAAGAAGTATTTATAAAAATTTTAAAAGATTTATTTCATCAGTAGCAAGTTTTATTTATCAAAACAATATTTTTATTGTATGTGCTGGAAGAAGAAAATTTATAAATAAAGAAAACAAATTATAAATTAAGGCTGTCCAAAAACACTTTAAATAGAGCCATATTATGTTAAAATATATATAAATAAAGATAGGAGCTATTATGGCTAAATTTAAACCTTATAATCAAAAGAATAAGAGGATGCTGGTGATAGAGCCAGATAAATTGCTAGAAAAAGATCATCCAGCAAGAGTAGTAGACGAAATAATAGAAAATCATATAGATATGAGTGAAATTTATTCAAACTATTCAGATCTAGGACGACCAGCATTTCATCCAAAATTAATGCTAAAAGTTTTGTTATATAGTTATACCGAAGGAGTACTAAGCTGTAGAAAAATGTATAAAAATGTAAAACATAGAGCAGATTATAAATATTTAACAGGAGGGGAGGTACCAGATTTTAGAACATTAAATGAATTTAGGAAACTAAATTTAGAGGAGTTACCAAAGATATTTACCCAGGTAGTATGTCTGTGCTATGAGCTTGATATGATTGATTTGGAAAATTTAGCAATAGATGGAGAGAAGATACAGGCAAATGCAAGCTATAAGAAAAGCTACAGTAAAGAGAGAATGGAAAAAAGATATAAAAAAGTAAAAGAAGGAATAGAAAAACTTTTATCAAAAGATCTTGAAGAGTTAGATGCAAAATTTAAAGAGAAAGAAAAAAAACGAATAAGCAAATTGGAAAAAGAAAAAAAGAAATTAGAAAATCTAAAAAAGAAATTTGAAGAAATTGAAGAAGAGGATGATGATAATGATGATGACTCCAAAGGGAATAATAAGATAAACAAAGATAAAAAAATCAATATGACAGATGAAGATGCCAAAATTATGATGCATAAGGATAGGACACAAAAACCTTCATATAATCATTTAAGCGCAGTTGATGGTAAATATGGAGTAACATGTGCAGTAAAAACAAAAACTACGAGTGATTCTTCCTATGATTTATTAGAATTAACGGAAAAAGCGATAAAAAATTTAGGAAAGAAGGCAAAAAATGTATTAGCAGATTCAGCATTTATAAGAGATGAATTATATCCAGAATTGAAAAATAGAGAAGAAGAATTTTACATACCGGATACCTTCAAAACAAGAAGTGAGAAAAACAAATATGATAAATCAAATTTTGATTTGATAGATGAAAGGAATTTAGAGTGTCCAGAAGGAAGAATATTAAAAAGACAGGGACATGGTACAACAAGGGGTATAAGATACACTATTTATAAAGGTCAAAATTGTAAGGATTGTAAAGAAAAGAAAAAATGT
>VSIX01000163.1 GCA_008086245.1 Candidatus Mcinerneyibacterium aminivorans | reverse complement strand
TCTTGACATATACTTCTGATTAGTTATAAATAAGTTAGAAAATCTTATCGGGGGATAAGATTTTGCATATATATGCTTTTTCCGTACGGGATAAGATGTGGATTGAAGTTTTAATCTTTTAAGATTGAAAGGAGAATATTTTATGAGAGAATTGAAAGAAAATGAGCTTAGAACTGTTAATGGTGGTGGCGCAGGTGCAGCAGCTGGGACATTAGCAGCTGGCGCAACAGTACTTGAAATTGCTGGAGTTGCAACAGTATCAGTAGCAGCGGCTCCAGCAGTAATGGTTGCAGCAGCTGTAGGTTTTGGAGCAGCTGCAGCAGTTGCATGGACTCAATAAAGTAAAAGAAATCAATAGACACCCTTCAAGGTGTCTATTGATTTAAGGAGATTGTTTTATGCTAAAAATATATATCTTATTAGTTAACAAGTATATTAAGAAATTATGCAAAATTGAAAAAAATTATTTTAAATTTAGTTTTCTAATTTCTTTTTGTTTAAGTTTAACGAACATTATATTACAAATTAACAGTTTAAAATATCCGGATATAATGTCATTAATGTTGTTTTCTCTACATTTTATATTATTTTATTATATAATAATTCAAAATCAGATTAATAATAATCATAAAAATACTGAAATACTTAGATCAACAGTAATAATAATTTTTTTATCAAATACTATTGATTTATTTAGTATATTTTATACAAATACATTTGATTATATTTTTGGTGGATTGATTTTTTTCTTATTAATTCCTGCTCATTTCTATATTTTATATAAAAGGAAAAATAAAAAAATTAAATCTTAAAATTATTATTTATAAAAAATTATTAAGTTTTATATGTAACAATAAAAAAATAAAAGTTTTAGAAGTAATAAATAAATCAATTACTGGCTATGATTAAGAATTTAAAAACGGGGGCACCTTTTTAAAAAATTAAAAAAGGATTCGATATGAAAATAAAAAATGTATTATTATTTTTAATTTTTATACTATTGAGTATTTGTTATTCCAACAAGAAAACAATTAAATACGAAGTCTCAAAAACTTCTAAAAAAGATAACAAAAAGATTATTGCTTTTTTTCTTATAAACCAAGATTAAGTTATTTAAATAATGGTATAGCTGTTGATTCAACTGGGAAAAATTAATTTTAAATTAGTGCAAAATATTTTTGTAATGGTTGGTATTGAATTGATTGCTAGAATATTTTCAAGAATAATGAATAAAGTGAGAATGAGAAAGAAAAGATTAAATTTGTTAAATTACATCAAGGAAATTTAAAATCTGTTTCCAAAAATATAGTTCTGGATTTTTAAAAATTGTCAATCGACAATCGAAATTCAGCTCTGCTGAATTTCCAGACCACCAGGGGTTAAAATTGTTTCTTGACATATACTTCTGATTAGTTATAAATAAGTTAGAAAATCTTATCGGGGGATAAGATTTTGCATATATATGCTTTTTCCGTACGGGAT
>VSIX01000162.1 GCA_008086245.1 Candidatus Mcinerneyibacterium aminivorans | reverse complement strand
CTCTTAATACATTTTTTTTAGAATATGATTGATTGTCCTGAACAAAATTTTCTTTTATATCGTTTTTTAAAAAATCACTTTGCTTATAAGTTTCACAGAAGTAACCTCTTTTATCTTCAAAAACCTCTGGAATAATTATTTTGACTCCTTTAAGTTTTGTATCTTTAAATTTAAAAGGCATATTTATCCTTTCTATCAGCTAAACTCATAAGATATTCCCCATAACCATTTTTAAGAAGTGGCTTAGCCAATTCTTTTAATTTTTGTTTATCAATATATCCCATTCTGTAAGCAACTTCCTCAATACATCCTACTTTAAGTCCCTGTCTATCTTCAATTGCTTTTATAAAATTAGTGGCATCTGTCATTGCCTGATGGGTACCAGTATCAAGCCAAGCATATCCTCTACCCATAAGTTCAACTTCAAGATTATTTTTCTTTAAATATTTTTTATTTACATCTGTTATCTCCAACTCTCCCCTATCTGATGGTTCTATATTTTTTGCAATATTAACTACATTGTTATCATAAAAATATAAACCAACAACCGCATAATTAGATTTAGGATTATCAGGTTTTTCTTCCAAGCTTAAAACATTTTTGTTTTCATCAAATTCTACAACTCCATATCTGCCGGGATTATCAACATAATATCCAAAAACTTTTGCTCCTTTATCCAAGTTAGCTGCTTTTTGAAGCAAATTTACTAATCCATGTCCATAAAAAATATTATCACCCAGTATAAGAGATACATTTTCATCACCTATAAAATCCTCACCGATAATAAATGCCTCTGCAAGTCCGTTGGGGTTTTCCTGCACTGCATAACTTAGTTGAATGCCCAAATCAGACCCATCTCCCAATAATCCTTCAAACCTTGGAGTATCTTTAGGAGTTGAAATAATTAAAATATCTCTAATCCCTGCAAGCATAAGAATCGACAGTGGATAGTAAATCATTGGTTTATCATAAAGAGGTAATAACTGTTTACTTGTAACATGTGTTAGTGGATAAAGTCTTGTTCCTGAACCACCTGCTAATATTATCCCTTTCATAGTATTAAACCTCCTTTAGAATAACATTTATGTTTAAAATATTGTATTATAACTTTTATATTACCAATATTTAACACATTTTCGGTTATAAATTTATAAATTATTTCTTATGTCATTTATCTGGTATTAAGTCAATATCTTGGACACATATCGATTAACAAATTCATGCCACACACTTTCTTTCATACTCTATAGGAGTCATATAATCTATACTCCCATGTATCCTTCTTCTATTATACCAACTTTCTATGAATTCAAATATTACTAATTTAGCTTCTTTATAATTATAATATGTTCTTCTCTTTGTTTCTTCAGTTTTTAATATTGAATGAAATGATTCCATACATGCATTATCATATGGATTTCCCTTATCACTGTAAGATAATATCAACCCTTTTTCTCTTATTATTGATCTATATTTCTTACTTGTATATTGACTCCCTCTATCTGAATGTAATATAATTTGATTATCATTTTTTAAACCTTCCGATTTATATGCATTTTCTATTGCCTTTATCACCAATTCCTTCTTCATATGCTTAGCAAATGCATATCCTACTATTTTATTCGTATGTAAGTCCATTACTGAAGCTAAATAACACCATCCATCATTTACTGTATGTACATACGTTATATCTGTAACCCATTTTTCTTTTAAATCTTTTGTGTCAAAATTTTGTTGTAGTAAATTCTTACCTTCAAAATCATTATTTGATTGAGAAGAATAGTGGTTATATTTCCTGCAGGTTATTGATCTGATACCTAGCTCTCTCATTAACCTCTGGGTTCTTTTTATACTTATCTTATGTCCTTTATTTTTAAGTATTTTAGTTATTTTTGGAGACCCATATATCTTATTACTATCATGATATATTTTGTTAATCTTTTCTTTCAACATCCTGTTTGTTTTGCTTAAGTCCGATTCCTCCCTTGTGATTCTGTCATAGTATGTACTTCTTGGTATCTCATATAGCTTACACATAATAGTTATTTTATAGGTAGCTTTTTGTTTTTCAATTAGTTCAGTCAATTCTTCTTCCTCTATTCTTTGGATAATATTTTTAAAGTTTTTTTTAGTATCTCATTTTCTGTTTTTATTCTTTTCATCTCTTTTTTCATCTCCATGATTTCTTTGGTTGTCATTACCTCACCTGAGGGAGTTACATGTTTTTCCCTTTCTTTTATCCAATTGAGGCTGTCCAAAAATATACTATTATTGGGTCCTTCTTATGATTTTACATCTTTTTTTAAAACAAGATGTAAAAAAATATTACTATTATATCTAATCAATAGCCTTATATTTCACCAAATAAT
>VSIX01000161.1 GCA_008086245.1 Candidatus Mcinerneyibacterium aminivorans | reverse complement strand
CAATTCCGAGTTTATGCAGATACTCAACTGCCGTTTGGGGTCCTATATCCCTCATTAGTTTGGCTGATACAATATTTATTGATTTTGCCAGTCCGTTTCGTAATGTCATTTCTCCCTGAAATTCCTTACTGTAATTTCGGGGCTTCCATGAGGATGGATTTTGCTGCGGAAGTTCCCATATAAATGGCGAATCCACATAGGTAGAAGCCATACTGAATCTTCTGCTATCAATTGCAGCGGTATAATACAGAGGCTTAACCAAAGAACCTATCTGCAGTCTCGATTGTACGGCTCTATTAAACTGTGTTTCCCTGTAATCAGAACCCCCTATCAAAGCATTAACATACCCATTATTGGGATTCATTGCTACAAGAGCTGCCTGCGGAAATGGCCTTTTTTCCCAGACAACACCCATAATTTTTTTATCATAGTTTGCCCATAAATATTTAACGGTTATATCATCGCCTTTTTTAAAATGTTTTTCAGGGTCAACCCCCCATGTCCATTCTTTTTTCGATGTTTTAATCAGTCCCTCAAATCCTTTACCAAGATCCACTACTACATTATTTTCGGTAATATCTTTAACAACACCCTTCAGAATCATATTTTTTTCTATTTCTTTTTCAACATCCTCCATATCCTTTAAGCTGTTCGGTTTGTAATCATTTCTATCAGAAATCTCATTAAGATTCATCTCAACAGCTTTATTTGCTAATTTTTGCAAATCTGTATCAAGGGTTGTATATACTTTTAATCCTCCCCCGTATAGAACTTCACTGCCGAAGTCTTCACTTATTCTTTTTCTAATCTCCTCTATAAAGTATGGAGCAAGTTTGAAAAAATCCCTTCTCTGGGGTTTTACATCAATCTTAGCCTTAAAGGCTTTTATATATTCCTTTTTTGTTATTAGGTTCCTTTTATGCATTAAGGATAATACAAAATTGCGTCTCTGCAGGGCAAGCCTTTCATTATTATAAGGGGAGTAGGACGGCCCCTTTGCCATGGCTATAATTAAAGCCACCTCTTTTGGGGCAAGCTCGGACGGTTCTTTGCCAAAATAATTATCTGCAGCGGCTCCAATTCCATAAGACCCGTCACCGAAATATATTATATTCAAATATTTAGTTATAATTTCATTCTTAGAAAACAGAAATTCTATTTTAAAAGCCAGTATCATCTCTTTAAGTTTTCTGATAATTGT
>VSIX01000160.1 GCA_008086245.1 Candidatus Mcinerneyibacterium aminivorans | reverse complement strand
TAATTCCTTCGAAGAAAAAATTAAAAGTACATCCAAAGCAGTTCCTGAGATTACTTCGTCAGATTTTTTTTAAAAATCTTCCTCGTAATGACTTATGAAAAATCGCTAAAGCGATTTTTTAGCGACGGAAGCCATTAAAATCACATAGTGATTTTAAAATTGAAAATTGAAAATTAATATAACTAATTCTTTTGAGGATAAAATTTAAAAGTGATACAAGAGAATTCCGGTTATCAAATTATCAAAGATAATTTGAAATTGAAAATTTCAGTCAAGCTGGCCCGTAAGTAAGGGTAAAATTGAAAGATAAAAGTTAAAAATTATTAAATCTAACACCATAGAAGAAAAAACTTAAATATGATTTCTTTGAAAAAATTATTAAAAAGTCACACAAGAAGATTCCGGCACTCCGTTTCACTCCGGCCGGAATTTGCATAGTTGCAATAAATAAGAAATGAATATTCCTGACAAAAGAAATTATCAAAGATAATTTCTAGATTCAGAACCAGAAAATACAATTGAAAATTGAAAGAGGAAAATTGAAAATTTTCCCAAGCAATTCCATTGAAACAAACAAATTAAAAGCCATACAAGAAGATTCTGGGATATGAAATTCTCTAGCGAATTTTAGTAACAGAAGTAGGATTCTGAAGTACTTCCCCGTAATGAACCCAAAAAATCACCTTGTAATTTTAAAACCAGAATCAGATAATATTTTAAGTAATTTCTCAGAAGAAAAAATATACAGAAAACAGAATTCAGATTACAGACAACATTCTGTACATTCTGGTATTACTTTTAATATTCAGATAACAAACTTCCGAATCCAGAATACCGAACTCTCTCTATTTCTAATTCGCCATTCGCAATTCGCAATTCTAAAATCACGAAGTGATTTTTATATATCCTGCTCTGTTCTTGCTATTATTTCATCCTGTAAATTTTTGCTTAAATTATTAAAGTAATCACTGTATCCGGCAACTCTTACTACAAGATTTTCATATTCTCCAGGATTTTTCTGCGCATCCAAAAGTGTTTCTTTATCAATAACATTAAACTGAACGTGATGCCCGTCCATCTTGAAGAATGCTCTTATAAGGCCTGCAAATTTATTTAATCCATCTTCCCCTTCAATAGTTGCTTTATTGAACTTCTGATTTAAAAGAGTCCCTCCGGTTTTTAAATGGTCCATTTTCGCTACGGATTTCAAAACAGCAGTAGGACCTTTTTTATCAGCACCTTTAGAGGGTGATATTCCATCGGGAAGCGGTTTTCCTTTCAGTCTTCCATTTGCTGTTGCTCCCGTCACAGAACCAAAATATATATGACATGTAGTTGGAAGCATATTTATCCTGTAGCTTCCGCCTTTCATATTTTTTCTTCCCGTTACCTCTTCATAAAATGCTTCGAATGCTTTAACCATTAACTTATCGGCATAATTGTTATCATTACCGTATTTTGGAGATCTGTTTTTAACCAGATTGTAAATTTCTTCATATCCCTCAAAGTTTTCTGCTGTAGCTTCCAGGAGTTTCTCCATAGAAAAATTATTTTTATCGAATACATTATATTTTATTGCCGCCAGGGAATCGGCTACATTGCCTATTCCAACTCCCTGTATATAGTTAGTATTGTATCTTGCTCCTCCGGAATTGTAATCTTTTCCGTTTTCTACACAATCATCAATTACTGTTGACATGAAGGGTACGGGCATATGCTTCGAGTAGAGTTTTTCTATAATATTGTTTCCCCTTACTTTAATATCTACAAAATGCCTTAGATTTTTTCTAAAATTTTCGAATAATTCATCAAAATCTCTATACTCAAAGGAACTTTTTAATTGAAGTCCAGTGTAAGTATTTGTATTAAAATCGTAACCGTTATTTATTGTAATTTCTAAAATTTTGGATAAATTAAAGTAACCTGTAAGAATGTATGCCTCTTTACCAAAGGCTCCCGTCTCTACACATCCGCTTGCTCCTCCCTGTCTTGCATCATCAAGGGATTTTCCGGCATTTAAAAGCTCCTGTACTATCGCCTCCGTATTGTAAAATGCGGGCTGTCCCCATCCCTTTCTGGATATTTTACATGCCTCTTTTAAAAATTTATCCGGATTTTTTTTACTAATCTGAACGTTGGAATTTGGCTGAACAAGTTTCATCTCATCCATCACTTCTAAAATCAAATAACTCACGTCATTAACCCCGTTGTTTCCATATTTGTCGATACCTCCGGTATTAATATTTGCAAAATCGGTATAGGTTGAACTCTCCTTCATCGTAACACCAACCTTCGGAGGTGCGGGCTGGTTGTTAAATTTAATCCATAAGTTTTCAAACAGTTCCTTTGCTTTTTCTCTGGTGATATTTTTATATTCAAGGTCCTCTTTATAAAACGGATACAGATGCTGATCCAGTCTTCCCGGGCTGAATGAATCCCATATATTTAATTCCAGAGTTACTCCGATATGAACAAACCAGTACATCTGAATAGCCTGATAAAAGTTTGTAGGTGCCCTTTCGGGTACTACTCTGCAGTTTTCTGCAATTGTTTCCAGCTCCTTTTTTCTCTTTTCATCTTTTTCTTTTTCTGCTTTTTTTTCGGCAAGTTTTTTATATCGTTTTGATAAAGCTATAATTGCTTCAGCGGTTATTTTCATTGCTTCAAGCTGAACCTTTTTTTCATAGGCTTCATCATCATTCAACATGTCCAGATCAAGCATTTTATTATCAATATCCCTGATAATTTGATTAAAACCCTTTTTGTATATTTTATCACCGGCAACAGTATGACCCGGCCCCCTCTGTTCCATAAATTCTGTAAAAATTCCCGCTTCATAGCATTTTTTCCATTCATCAGACATTTCTTCGAATATTTTGGATCTCATCGACCTCTTCTCAAAAAATGGAGCAATTTCTTTTAGATACTTTTTTCTATCCACATCTGAACTTTTAAAACTTACCTCTTCACGATTATGAAGTACATCAAAATCCTCTTCTGTATAGCAGGTTAACTCGGGATATACGGGAGCCACCTGGGGACGTTCTCCCTTTTCACCAACAATTAGTTCCAGATCATCTATATGTATTTCCTTTTTTTCCATTATATTTTTAAATGCAAGGGCTCTTAGAATAGGCGTTTCTACCTTTCCTTCGTATTTTTCATATGTCTCTTTTATTAATAACCCTCTTTCTATTGATAGTTCAGGTTCCTTTGATACGCTTTTTTCCCTTAACTTCTGTATTCTTTTATTCATCCCTCTTTTCATGAATTAACCTCCTATTTTTACTTCAAAATCTCTATCTTCAAAATATTCTTTAATTTTATTATTTAATTCATCATCGGGTTCTTCTAAAAAATCTGCCCTGTACTCTTTTTTAAGTCTTTTAAATTTATCTTTGCCGATTTTATGATAGGGGAGTAAATTTATTTCTTTTACACCTGTATCCCGGAGCACTGCATAGAAATCTTTTAAATCATTCTCCGCAGTATTAATACCTGGAAGTACGGGTATTCTTACTATAATATTTTCATGTATTTGACCTAATTTTTCTAAATTATCAAGAATAATTTTATTTGATACTCCAGTGTATTTTTTATGCTTATCATCATCTATTACTTTCAAATCATACAGAAAAAGATCGGTTAAATCGGCAATTTCTTCAAAATTTGAAAAATCGGTATATCCGGAGGTATCTACTGCAGTATTTATGTGTATTTTTTTGCATGATTTTAATATATCATGCAAAAATTCCGGCTGCATTAGTGGTTCTCCTCCCGAAAAAGTTACTCCACCACCGGACTCCTCATAGAACATTATATCCTTTTTAATTTCTTTTAATATATAATCCATATCTTTTTTGAATCCAACTATTTCTAACGCTTTATTATAGCAGGACTCCACACAAACCCCGCATAAAACACACATATCTTCATCTCTTACAATTTGTTTATCTTTTATTTTTAAAGCTTTTTTGGGACAATTATTAACACATCTCTCACAGAGATTGCATCTATTCTGATAATACATTATTTCAATGTTTTCCGATTGACTCTCTGGATTATGACACCAGATACAGTTTAAAGGACAGCCCTTTAAAAAAACTGTTGTTCTTATACCGGGTCCATCGTGAATCCCAAACTGTTTAATATCAAAAATAACTGCCACCTAAAACACCTTCTTTATCTAATTCAATTGATTATAAGCTGAAAATGTTCCCCAGTAAATAAAAAATCGCTAAAGCGATTTTTTAGTGACGGAGGTAATCCATAAAACAAATTTCAAGTAATGAGTGACGGATGCTATTCCAAAGAAGTAATTTCAAGTAATGAGCCTCTAATGTAATTCCTTCGAAG
>VSIX01000159.1 GCA_008086245.1 Candidatus Mcinerneyibacterium aminivorans | reverse complement strand
TCTGAAGTCATCAATATTGTTATTAATTATTGAATAAACTATTTCCCAATCAATTTTTTGATATTCATGAACAGAAATATTTCTGAATCCTACTGCACTTTTTAAACTATTTGATAATTCTTTGTTAATCACATTCAAATTTTTTAGTGAATCGAAACATTCTGCCATTGATGAAGGAACTTTTTCATTTGAATTAGCTATTATATGGGTAGCAATATCAACAGATATTTGAACCGCCCGCTGAAGATTTAAAGCTATAATATCCTGCAGATCATAATCATTCTTGAGCTTCTTAACAGTTTCGGGAGTTTTGTTTTCTATCCTTTTGATACTTCTTGCCAAAGAATCTATTTTTGATAATAAAAGCTCCTTATCCATTTATAAACCTCTTCACTCTAGTTTTGTAAATACTTTTGATATTGGGAAAAATATCTTCCTGAAATTCCAGCATCCTTTTTATCAATTCTGCATAAAGACTGCTGTCTTTATTTACAATTAATTTTCCTCCTGTAAGAATTTGTTTGAGAATTAAACCATTTAATTTATTAAAATCAAGAAGATCAACTTCCCTTTCTAAATTTTTGGAAAGTTTATTTTGAATCTCCACCATCAATCCATAATCAAGTTTTTCTCTACCTGCTACAGCAATATCAATATCACTATTTTCATGAAATCCTCTATTTACAAATGAACCAAACATAAAAGCAAGTTTGATCTGGTCATAATCGACTAAAATAGATTTAATTTGCTTTTCTATATTATTTTTATCCATATTTTAATAATAGCTCTTCTACTGTATATTTCAAGCCATTTAAAAATCTCTAACGAGATTTTTTCAACGTACATCGCACATTGTACAGAGCACAAAGACAACGGACATCTGAACAATGCACAATGCACAAAGATTAAATGTAATTCCTTCGAAGTATTAAAAATCTCTTGCGAGATTTTTTCAACGTACATTGCACATTGTACAGAGCACAAAGACAACGGACATCTGAACAATGCACAAAGATTAAATGTAATTCCTTCGAAGTATTAAAAATCTCTTGCGAGATTTTAGAACTAGAACCAGACTCAGAACCAGAAAAAAACTAAATGTAATTCCTTTGAAGTAAACAATTTAAAAGACATACAAGAAGATTCCGGCACTTCGTTTCTCTCCGGCCGGAATATGCATACTAGCAAAACATAAGTAATGAAAATTCCGGATGAATTGAGAAAAACGAACGAAATTCAGAAATATCCTTGTATCACTTTTAACTTTTTTCTCAATGGAATAACATTTAAGATTTTTTCTCCAGAGGAACAAGGATCAAGTTTTTTTACTTAAGCTAAAAATCACGACAGTGATTTTTCAGGCTCATCACCTGGTATGTCTTCTATGAGATTACATCCGTCACTCATTACCTGGAATTACTTTTATAGACACTACCGTCACTAAAATCACGACAGTGATTTTATATGCTCATTACCTGGTATATCTTCTATGGGATTACATCCGTCACTCATTAC
>VSIX01000158.1 GCA_008086245.1 Candidatus Mcinerneyibacterium aminivorans | reverse complement strand
TGTATAATATCATAGCGCTCTACTACATTTTTAGAATATTTCTTTTTCCAAAAATAAAAAGTGGCTTTTTATGCCACTTTCCGCTCTTGACTTTTCCAAAATCTCCTAACAACTGTCAAACTCAGGAGAATAATTGAAGAAGCTATTCTTTACCAGGAAGCGGTACCCAAGATAATACGCAGTGACAATGGGAGTCAGTTCAAATCTATCTGTTGCAGAGAAGCAGTGGAAGAGCTGGGAATAATGCATGAATTTGGAATAAGGCATAATCCTGATTCCCAGGCATATATTGAAGCACAGCATTCCAATATACAAAGAGAGTTCATGGCGTTAAACACATTCAAGAATGTTGAAGATGTATTCGTTAAGTACCAGGTGTACATGTACTTTTACCATTACTTAAGGCCACATGGATCTTTGAATTATAAAACTCCCATGGCATACAAAGAAATGGGTAATAATTCAAAGATAATTATAGTAAAAAGGTGATTGTTGTTGTTCCTTGTCCAATTTTAGGGGGCGAGAACGCTGAACTTCCGAACAACCTACAACAAATAACGGACAACGTTTTTCTGGTTTTATTAAAATTGGAGTCTGTCCTGGAAATCTATCCTTTTTGTTCTGTGTTCTGGAAGTCCTGTCTTCTTTATAAGTTATTCTTTTCCTTTATTCTGTCTTTTATAACTTTCTGAGCAAGAATAAGTGTTAACAAATATACTATAATCATAGATATGGAATACATTGAAACACAATATAGTGGAGAGAACGATAAATAATCGGAAAGTATAAATGCTGCTATAACTATTCCTGCTCTAAAACCATGAAGGAAGAAGCCTAAAACTTGCCTTTCTAGCATATTAAACACATTAGAAACGGGAGTTACTATAAATCTTGTAAACACCATAAGAGACAAAATTCTAGCATAAACACCAGCTGTGTACCAGACCTCCCCAAAAACAAAACTAAATAAAACCGGGCCAAATAAAACTAATATGGAAAAGGGAATAATACCAACCAAGACTAACTTTTTAAGCAGTTTTCTTGATAGAGCTAGCATCCTTTCAGGATTTGTTTTTGAAAGTTGTGCGCCTTCACTAAAAAACACATCTCCAACTGCTTGACCTATGAATACCATAGGCAAGGCAACTATTCTAACAGCAAACCCAAAAGACCCTGTAACTTCAGTTCCATAAAGAGATGAAAGCATGAGAACAGGCAACTGTAATCCCAGACTATTTAATAGAGCAGCCCAGCTAGAGAATATAGGAAATTTTATGTACCTTTTTGCAATAGAACCAAGACTACGAAAAGAAATATTTTTTATTAATTTAGTTTCTTTCCGTCTAAAATCTTTACTAAGTACCCAAATCCCTGCTGATCGACCAATAATAGTACCAAGTATTAAGCCAATTGGACTTCCGATAAAGAAACCCCAAAAAACAAAAAAGCTATTTTTATATACACTTTGATTTACAGTTGTTTTTGTTATCGTTTTAAAATCCTTTTTCCTAAACGCCCAATAACGGAAAACAATATAAGTACCTTGCGCAAGTACTCCAAGTGATATCAACCAATAATAAGGACGCAATTCCTGTGCATTTACTAATGTGAAAAGCGAATCAGAAAAGACAATAAACAACACCAAAGAAATTAAACTTATTGAGATGACAGATAAAAGCGTAACACCTAATGCATTCACTGCTTTTTTTTCATTCTCTGCTATTGGTATGGAAAATTCATATCTCAACGTGGCAAAAACTGCAATTATTCCTAATATCGATGTATAAACTGAAAGTATACCAAAATCATCAGGAGAAAATAATCTCGAAATAATTGGTGAGACAGCGATAGTAAGTATTTGGGCAATAGCAGTACCTCCAGCAAGCATCAATACTGCTTTTCCAAAAGAAGATTTCCTGATTTTGTTTATTAATCTTTTAACTAATTCTTTCATCTTTTTCAACAAATTCTCTTATGACATCTTTACTAGTTACAAATTCAAAATCGTTTTTGACTGCATTTTTAAGAACCCTATGATAAACCCATTCCCAATTTTCCCAACCACCAGTAAAAAAAGAAGTATTGTGCCATAAGATAGTAAAAACTCCAGTATATTTATGAACTTTGCTAATCAAAGCTCTAATTTTCCTAAATCCTTCTTCTGGAGAAAGATTCATATATTTTTCTGATTTAAGTGACCCATCCATTACAATTAAAGGCATTTCAATGATATTGTATTCTTTCCCTTCTTCAAAACTAAAAGGTCGAAACGGTTTACAAGTACCAAAACGAAATCCCACTTTATCAGCAAATCCGCCTGATGTATCTAACTTAATACCACTCTTTTCATAAATATCAAAGCTTTTTTTAATACTAAATAATAGAAAATGAGCTCTTCCACAATCAATTTTTGTTTGAAATATATTT
Organism: Candidatus Mcinerneyibacterium aminivorans; assembly: GCA_008086245.1. Classification (GTDB taxonomy): domain Bacteria; phylum Macinerneyibacteriota; class Macinerneyibacteria; order Macinerneyibacteriales; family Macinerneyibacteriaceae; genus Macinerneyibacterium; species Macinerneyibacterium aminivorans. Next base: position 1,851 of record VSIX01000158.1, on the reverse strand, counting down.
TCAAGCGATTTTATATCATCATGCATACGATTTTCAGTTAAATGTCTTCCATCATAGTGCATTCCAATACTGCCTCCAATAGATTTTATTTCTTTTACCAATCTTCGTAAGTAATCTTTATTATTATCTAAGTCATAGCCACCTGGTGTTAGTTTTGGTTGTATATCAGGCATAAAGAAAAATGTACCTTTAGTTCCATTTTTCTCATGCATGTTTACTAAATTACTAACTGAAAAAGGGTTTTCTCTCTTTACTTTCATAGCTAACTTTCTCAGTGCTAAACTTGGGCTTTTTCTCTTGATTATATCCCCTACAACATTTTTGTAAAAACTGAACCCATTAGCTAAAGAAAGCATATCTATATCATGCGTAATAAAATACTTCGGTTTATTTTCTTTCAACTCTAAACTAATTTCATACCTAATACGTTCTACCAATATTTCAACAATAGGTTCTTCTAAAATTCCTTTCTTGTATTGAAAACTTTCTTTCGCTGGAAATCTGAAATATTTATCTTTCATCTCATTATGGGTATATTCCCAATAACCTGAAAGAAAGAAAAAAATAGTACCTATATAGTCATCTTTAAAAGAGTAGACATTAAAATCCCTAAACAATTCTTTATCGGTATATTTCCAGAACTTGTATATAGGAATTTTTAGTTTCTTGTTTAGCACATAGAAATTTCCTTCAACTTCTATTATTATCTTTTCTTCAAAAATCTTATTGAAATATTTTTCTAAATACTTAGCTATTACCTCTTCATTAATCAACACATGTTCACCTTGAGTAATAAAAATTATGATTGAATTACGATCATCAATATACAATTTTCATTTAGTGGGATAAACTCTCTGCTGTAAAAATAACATGAATCCTAAAATAGGTTATATTATATAATTAGATATCTCTTTTACCTAGTTAAAAATATAGACAATTATTTAAATCCTTCCATGAAATATTTTTCATATTTCGAATTCTTGAAATGATCAAGTAATTCATCATAGTTAACTAACAAATCTCTAATCTTTTCAGGGTTTTGTTTTTTTAAAGAAAAAAACTTCCTCGAAAAATCTCTCTTAAGATCCAGAAAGTTCTTAATTCTAGCTAACTCTTCATCAATATTATTGACCAAACTTTCATATTTTATCTCAATTATATCTTTGGAAGAAAAGAAATTATCAAATTCATTTTCCCATTTCTTTGTTTTATCAATTCTATTTTTAAGTTCTGTTGGAGACAGATAAACCCTTTTGTCTGATTTTTTTTATTAATATTTTTATATGCAGAGTATTTACCAGTTTTACCTGCAACTTTTCTTGATAAGATTGTTCTTAAAACATTTTCCCTTTTTAGATGAATTACTTTTAATCCTCCAATTTCATTTAACAAGTTAAAGATATTTGAGTGGGACCTATCCTGAGGATGATAATAAAATATCTTAAATCCCACATAATAAATAAAAAATGGGTATTTTCGAAAAAATATATCATTAAGCACTTCTTGTTCTTGCCTATTTTGAATCCTGCTAAAAATCTCCCCTTTTGCAAAGATATTTTTATGAAATTGTAAGTATCTTAACAATAAAGTTGACCCTGTTCTACTTCTAGTTAGAATGACAAATTTCTTAGGATAATGCGTTCCGAAAATTTTGTATTTACACAGCAATGTTTTAATTATTTTTCCCTTATGAATACTATATTTCTCCAAAATAGACATAAAATCAGGTTGTGTCAAGTACCTGCTGTAAAAATAACCTGAATCCTATAATAGGTTATATTACATGGTTAGATATCTCCTTCCAGTGATCCATTCTTCATTTATGTTAATTAATATAGATACTGCCAGTCT
>VSIX01000157.1 GCA_008086245.1 Candidatus Mcinerneyibacterium aminivorans | reverse complement strand
TAGAAACAGGAAGCAGAATGGATGATGTTATATTTGAAGAATTTAAAGGAACCGGGAATATGGAATTAGCACTTGATAGAAGACTGGTAGATAAAAGGGTTTTCCCGGCTATAGATATTGAGAAATCCGGTACCAGGAAAGAAGAACTGCTGCTGGAAGATGATGTGTTGAATAGAGTCTGGGTATTAAGAAAGGTATTAGCCCCTATGGGTGTTGTAGAAAGAGTAGAGTTTTTAATAGATAAAATGTCTAAAACTAAAAATAATAAACAGTTTCTTGAAATTATGAATTCTTAAGGAGGGAGTTTTTATGAAAAAGGATTTACAACCAAAAATGAATAAAATAACTATTAAATGTTCCTGTGGTAACAAAATTGAAACTTTATCGACCAGTGAAAAAGATATTTCCATAGAAATATGTTCTAAATGTCATCCATTTTATACTGGGCAGCAGAAAATTCTAGATTCCGCTGGAAGAGTTGACAAGTTTAACCGAAAGTATGGAAATCAAAACAAAAAGGAAGATGAAAAAGAAAAAGAATAAATTTGAGAATTATTTTTCTGTTCCTTATATTAAGGTAAGGAGTATATTTAATGGATATTGATAAGTTAGAAGAAATTGAAGAGAAGTATAATAAAATAAAAGAAAAGCTGTCCGATCCGGATATTTACGGAGAAAACGATAAATACATAGAACTGAATAAAGAAAAATCAAAATTGGAACCTATAGTTGAATTGATTGAAGAATATAAGGGATTGAAAAAAAACATTGAAGAGGCTAAAAAAATACTGCAGAAAAATGAAGATGCCGGAATGGTGCAGCTTGCCAAAGAGGAACTTAAAAATAGCGAGGAAAGAATAAAAGAAGTAGAAAATGAGGTCAAAATCAAACTTCTTCCTGAGGACCCTAATGATAAGAAAAATATTATAGTGGAAATTAGGGCCGGTACAGGTGGAGATGAAGCAGCACTATTTGTAGCGGATCTTTATAGGATGTATATAAAATATGCTGAAAAAAATGACTGGAAGTATGAGATAATAGATTTAAATTCAACCGGAATGGGTGGATATAAAGAAATAATATTTTCTTTAAAAGGGAAATATGTATACAGCAGGATGAAATTCGAAAG
>VSIX01000156.1 GCA_008086245.1 Candidatus Mcinerneyibacterium aminivorans | reverse complement strand
TCTATAAGATACCTTGTAATTAAAGGCTGGGGTAAAGCTAAAAGAGATAAAATTATAAGAGAAAATCCTCCTATAATTATCTCTTTAGGATTCTTTTTTGCAAAATATTTTAGTGTTTTAATTATTTGGCTATTCATTCTTTACATTTTACCAATAATTACAAAATAATTTCTTTTATAAGGCAGATCTTTAAGTATTGAGTCATCTTTAGTAATATCTTTTTTATCCGTATTTGTAACTAATATTATCCGATCATTTTTAAATGAAAGAATATCATAACCTGCAGCAATATTTTTCAAGTTTTTATTCCATAATCTATATTTATAATTATTATTTTTAATATCCCATACATCAATATAGTTTTCGGTAATATTTGTCTGCCACTTATTATGATCAAACTTCCATCCTCCTCCTATACTGGAATATAATTTACTATTGCTAATATAAATGCTGTTAACGGTAATATGACCCTCGGAATAAAAATTTCCCTTTTTCTTTCTTTTCACTTCAAAATCATCAAAATTAACTTCTTTATTGTAAGTATTTATTAAACTTAATTTCGCATCATACTTTTTTATTCTATAAGGCTGGTCTCTATATCCTATAAAAATATTATTTTTATTTACAAAAATTTCTCCACCTTTGAGATCATATTTCTTTGTGTTTATGCTTCTATTTTTAAAGATATAATCACCAATTTTTCCCCGATTATCCATTTTTAAAATATAATAACCTTTGTAATTATGTAAATATAAACTTTCATTTTTCACAAAAAAGGATGGGTCAATATCAAATAATTTTTTTCTTTCGGGAAAATCCACTTTATATACCCCTATTAAGTTACCGTCTATATCAAATACTTTAATTTCATTGGTAGTTTGACAGAAAAAATATATCTTATCATCAGCTATATCAATGAGATTACCGTAAGTGGAATTTGGCAAATCCGAGGGCCCTTTACCGGCAGAAAACTCTAATTCTCTATCAACTTTTCCATTTAAATTATAGAATTGGAGTGCAAATAGATCCGACTTTTTTATTACAAAATTGTAAATTTTTTTATTATATACACCCATGTGGTTATGACTGATATAATTATTAAGCACAAAAACTTTCTCGACCTCAAAGCTTTTTTTGCCAACTTTCTCATCAATTCCGCAGCTAACTATTATAATAAATGTTATTACAATTAAAAAATATTTTTTCATTTTAAAACTCCTTTAGCGTTTTATTAATAAATATATAAAATCATTTGAATAAAGAAATATTATTAATTCTTTAAGAGATTTTTTTATTTTAAAATTGTTTTTTTTATTTTTTAAACAATTATATAGCTCTAGTAAGTTGATTCGCCCTTCTAGCAATTTTTCAACATTTTTTAACAACAACTTGTCTCCTTCTAATAAATAATCATTTCGTTTTTTATATTTATCTAAAAATAGTTGTCCTATGTCATCATTATATCTAAAAATAATTTTATTATTGGGGACAATTTTTAGTCTTTGAAAATCAATATTTTTTAGATAGTAATCAACATTATCATCTATTTCCTTTTTAATATAATTATCTAAAATATCCTGCAATGTTAATGTTTTTTCATTATAAATGTCAAATTTTTCAAATAAATATTTAAAAATATTTTTTGAATTTATATTATTTAAATAATTTTTTACATATTCAAAGAAAGAATAATAATTTTCGTTCACTATTGAATTGATATATTCATTATTGAAATATCCAAAAAACTTACTTTTAGTTTGATAACCAGAATTTCTATATATTTTATTATTTATAATTAAGTAATAATCTTTTTTTAATAAATATTTAAATAAATTTTCATTTTTATAATGTTTCTTTTCCCACCCATTTTGCGTATTCAACGCTAAAAATTTAGTGTTTCGATTCTTAAAATCTATTTTTTTAAATTTATCCATGTTTTTTGTCAAAATATTTTTTAAGTTGTTTTGTCTAACTCGTTCAGAAACCATAATAGGATTTATAAAAATTTCTTTAGAAAAAGTTTTCTGTAATTTTTTAATTTCTTTTATGTTATTATTTAAAAGAAAAGCTCCAACAGCAATTTTATAATTAATTTTATCACATAAATTTATTAGCCTTTTTATGTCATTATATGATCCCTTTCTACCAACAAATTTATCATGGAATGATTCCGTCCCAAATAGAGAACATCCAATACTCACATTCATTTTTTTTAACTTTTTCAATATCTTCAAAGGTTTTTCTCTATTAACTATTCCACTTCCATTTGTCATAAATGATAATAAATCTAGTTGTTTGTTTCTCCCTATAAAATTTAATAAATTAGTCAATTTTTTAATCAATCCAGGATCATCCAAAAAATATAATTTTATTCTACTTTTAGAAGCTTTATTATTAATATTTTTAATCAGTTTTTCTATTTTGGCTTTTATATTTTTATAATTATAATTATGTGTTATTTTATCTTTTGAAAAACAATGTTTACAATTTAGATTACAATTATTTACCTTTAAATAGAATTTATACGTCTCCATTCTTTCTCCCATTTTGCAATTTTTAAATTATACGGATCTTCTTTGAAATAATTACCATGCCAAACATAATTATTTGCAATACATTTTTGCCCAAACTCCAAATACGACAAATCCATTTTTTTATAATCACTTTTATTAATATTTCTACATTTTTTCATTAATTTGGAATTATCCCAAATTTTTTTTATATTTAATTTTCTAATATTTCCAGCTTTTTGAGGAAATTGTATACAAGGATAAACATCCCCCTTTATATCAATAGCTAGTTGATTTCTTCCTGCATTACATAATAAATTATCATCATCTTTTTCTGATAATTGATTATTTGTAATTTTAGAAAAGGAATCAAAAACTTTGAAAAGTTCTTTTTTGTTTAACCATATGTTTTTCATTTTATGTGGTTTGTTTTGATATGGAACTAAATTATATATAAAATTAACTTTTAAATTCATTTTATTAAAAAGTATATTTGCTTTTTCCATTTCCATGTAATTATTCTTTGTAATAACAAAATTTATAGATACATCAACAAATTGATTAAAATATTTTGCCCACTTAATTGTTTTAGAAAATGCTCCATCTTTATTGACTATCGCGTTATGTGTTTGTTTATTAGCTCCATGAACGCTAAATGAAATTGATTCAATCCCATTGTTAAGAATGAAAGCAGCTTTGTCATAATCTAATTGTAAGCCATTTGTAGTCAGTATAACCTTAAACCCATAATTTCTAATTAATATAAAAATCTTCCTAAAATTGGGGATTAATAATGGTTCTCCCCCCGATAATTCAAAAGTAATAGTCCCTAATTCTTTCAAATTTTCAACTAAATGCTCAATTTCGACCATATTCAGATTTCTCTTATTTTTTTTATTTACATATTTCCTATAACAAAATCTACAATTTAATTGACATTTTTCATTAAAAAATACCACATGGATGGGATAACAAGATTTAATTGATTTTTCTTTTAAGATTTCATAATTCGATTTTTCCCCCATTTAAATCTCCTTTCCCCCCTATCCTAATAATATACATTTTCGGATAGAGGGAAATATTATTATTAATTATTTTTCTTCTTTATTATTTACAGAACAAGTTGTACATCCAGAAGCAGTAGGATTACATGTTTGTGGCGGACCTAACGTTGCCTTAATTACACTAGGTTTAAAACCTTTAAAAATTTTTAATCCTTCAATTTTCATATAAGAACACCCCCTTTCCAAATTTAAATTAATTCATAAAAAGTTTCTCTAAAATGAAATACTTATCAATTTAAAATGTTCTTAATTAACACTATAGTGTTATGAATTAACAATTTCATTAATATATCTTATTCCCACTTTAATTTCTTGTTTCCTATTATTTAATATAATAACATATTTTCTTGAATCTTTTTTTTGTATTTTTTTTACAAATTTCATATTAACCAGATAATTCCGGCGCACTCTAATTATCGAATATTTCTCCAATTCTTTATCAAAGTATTTTAGAGGCTTACTGCAGAGATAGTCTTTTTCTTTTGTCTTAATTATTGAATACCTGCCATCTTTAGTGATATAGATAATATCATCAGGATTAAAAAACATAATTTTATTACAGCATTTAATTCTTATTTTTTTATTAAAAGAAAAGGTGTTGATTATAAAATCTTTATTTTTTTCTATCTTATTTAAAGAATTTTTAATCTTTTTCTCAGAGATTGGTTTAACTATATAATCAATGCAGTTAAAATCCACTGCCTCTTTTGCAAGT
>VSIX01000155.1 GCA_008086245.1 Candidatus Mcinerneyibacterium aminivorans | reverse complement strand
TACCGGCTTCTATTTGGTGATTTATTCTAAATAGTTCATTTAAATTTAATATATTTGGAAGCTTTTCTTCAGCACCTTTAACATATAAGTTTCCATTTTCCGGATCATAAAAGCATCTCTGAACATCTACAGTATACAGCATTTTCATAGAGCCACCTCCTTATAATTAAGATTTTTGCAGTGATTCCTTTATCCTTTTTGTCAGGTCATCGACTACTTTTTTCAAATTTCTGCTTATTTCAACTTTATAATCCTGATTTTTTAAACCTTTTATTTTATCTTCAAACATTCTCTTTTGTTTTTGACAGTATCTTCTGGCATCCTTAATAGTATATGTATAATTTTGAATATTACCATCTCTCATGTAGCAATTTAATAGTTTATCACCAGACACTTCATCATTTGCTAAACCGATAATATCTTTTTTATAAATATTTCCCATCTTTATCCTGTAAACCTGTTTATTTCCGGGCAAAGTTCTCTTTTTTTCTGATGAAGAAAGTTTCATTACGGGTTGTTTCCTATCTTCCTGAAGCTTGTAAACCCCTCCCAGTGCAGCATCTCTCTTGGCTGTTACCATCTCGGTGCCCACACCGTAACCATCAATAAAAGCATTACTTTCTTCTATTTTTTTTATTTTATATTCATTTAAGTCACCGCTTGCTAAAATTTTAACATTTTTAAGGTTTGCTTCATCAAGCATCTTTCTACATGTTTTACTCAATTTAATCAGATTCCCGGAATCCAATCTAATTCCCTTCAAACTCCAGCCATTTTCTTCCATCCATTTACCTGTTGTTATTGCATTTTTACAACCCTCGATAGTATCATAAGTATCTATTAATAATACAGTATCATTTTTATATATTTTTGCATATTCCTTAAAGGATTTTAATTCATTTTCAAATCCCATTATCCAGCTGTGGGCCATAGTACCGGTTACAGGGATACCATATCTCTTCCCTGCCAAAACATTAGAAGTGGAATCTACTCCGCCGATATAAGAAGCCCTGCTTGCCTTCAATCCGGCGCTTTCACTGTGTGCTCTTCTAAGACCGAAATCAGCAACTAATTTTGAATTTGACATATCAGAAATTCTTGATGCCTTTGTTGCAATAAGAGACTGAAAATTTATCTGATTTAAAACATAGGTTTCGATCAGCTGTGCCTGAAGTCTTTTTCCAGCTACTTTTAATATTGGTTCTTCTGGAAATACAATTTCACCTTCTCTAACGCTATATACATCACAATCAAATTCAAAATTTTTAAGAAAATCCAGAAAATCGTCCTCAAAAAGATTTAAAGTCCTTAAATATTCAATGTTTTCTTTATCAAAAGAAAAATTCTGTAAATAATTAAGAACCCCGGATATCCCTGCAGCTACTACATACTTACCATCTTCAGGTATATCACGAATAAACATATCAAAAACAACTTCTTCTCTGTGCTTATTTAACTTAAAATACCCCTGGGCCATTGTTAGCTCATATAAATCAACTAATAACTCCTCATCATTAAACATAAACTCTCCTTTTTTACAAAATCATCTATTAAAAATTATAGATTATTTTTGCTAAATTTCAAGTTCTTGCAAATACCTTGAGAATGATTAAACCCACAAAATATTCTTTAATATTCCTGTAATACAAATATTTTGATTTAATTAGCTATATTTATTTAATAAAAGGATATACTTCATTATCCACTTACTTTACTCTTTATTATCCCGCATAATTCATATTTGTAATCGTTTTAATCTTGACATTGTTATAATTTTTATTATTATTCAGAAGGTAATAAAGGAGGAAAAGTGGATAAAAATAAAAAAATTATTAAAGTTGATGAAAACAAATGTATTAACTGCCAGGCCTGTATAAAAGAGTGTCCTGTGAAAATTTGTAATGAAGTATCAAATGACCATGTAACAGTTAATAACGATCTATGTCTGGCCTGCGGGGCCTGTATTGACGTTTGCAAACAGAATGCAAGAAAAGGCATTGATGATATTGATAAATTAAAAGAGGTTTTTAACAATCCGGAAAAGAAAGCTGTTGCAGTAATATCACCTACTATTGCTTCCAATTTTCCAGGTTCGTATTTAAAAATCAATACTTTTTTAAAAGAAAATAATTTTGATTTGTGTATCAATTCCTCAGTAGGAGCAGAAATAGCAGCAAAAACATATAAGGAAAAATTAGATAACAGCAATGCAAACACCATATTAACTGCCAACTGTCCCTCAATAGTAACATATGTAGAAAAATACAAACCCGAGCTAAAATCTTATTTGATAAATTCGGCAAGTCCAATCATACACACTGTTAGGATGATAAGAAACTACAAGATAAAATATAAGAATGCAGAATTCTTTGCATTTACCCCCTGTTATTCTAAAAGCAAAGAATTTGAAGAGCTGGATGAAAACATCAACAATATTACTTTCAGATCATTAAAAAATTTCTGGCAGAATAACAATATCGATATAAACAAATTTGAAAAATCAAAATACGATTATGATACTGTTAATAAGGGTGCCTTTTATCCTCTCCCAGACGGAATGAAAGACATCTTAAATTTTCATTACCCAGAATTTGATGGAAAGTACAGAGGTGTTAATGGTAAAGAAAATATATATGATTATCTGGACAAATTACCCGAATCAATTTTAAAAAATGTTGCTCCAGATATAGTTAACTGCCAAAACTGCAAAAATGGATGTAATCTTGGTCATGGAACTTTAAATAGACTGGATAAAAACAATAAGCCGGTAGATGTGATTGAAATTGAAGCCAGCAAACTTCACGAAGAAATAAAATCAAACGAGAATACAGTAAAATCATTGAAGAAAAAGTACTGGAAAAAAGAACTATATCATAGAGATTTTCACGAATACGATAATATTTACTGGAAGGAGCCAACAGAACAGGAACTACAAAATATATATAATAAAATGAACAAATTTTCCTCCAAAGATATTTATGATTGCGGAGCATGTGGATACGAAACCTGCCAGGATATGGCAAGAGCCATCTTTAATGATGTTAACAAACCCAAAAATTGTCACCATTACCACAAACTAAAATTAAAAAGAGAAAATAAAAAGGACAAAAAATATATTTCCAAACTCAGCAAAGCTCATGATAATTTTATGGAAAAATTACAAAAGGATTCTGAAAACCTGTATATATCAGTAAGTGATTTGATTGATGAAATACATGATGACAACGATGAATTAAAAAAAGAACTAAAAAACATTCTCGTAAAATACAATATTTCTGAAGAAATGATTATCCTAATTAGAAGATTTGGCAAAAATTATACCGATACTATTAAAAAAATCCAGAAACAGTTAAGACATATGCAGGATAAATCCTTAATAATCAGAAAATCTATTAATAAAGTTACAGATATGAAGGAAGAATGATTTTTATTCTCCCTTCTTCTAATATTTTAAAAAACATATTTGCAGTCAAAAAATAATAAATTAATCTTTATTTGCAAATGCATTTTTCAATTTTTCTAAACCCTTTTTTAGCTTTTTTTGAGGAGTTGCAATATTTAATCTCATGAATTTTTCCCCATTCGCCCCAAACATTTTTCCATCATTGAGAAGCAATCCTGCCTCATTAATAATAATATTGGTTATTTCTTCATGAGTTAAATTAAATTTTCTAAAATCAAGCCATACTAAAAATGTTCCTTCAGGTTCTATCATATTCAGCTTTTTTATGTCTTTTAATACTTTTTTTGTTAATTCAATATTTTTTTCCAGATAATCCAATAACTCATCAAGCCATTTTTCTCCATATCGATATGCAGCTTCTAATCCCTCTATAGCAAAACAGTTTGTATGGTATAAATGATAGCGATTTATGATTTCTTTAAATTTATCCCTTATTGACTCATCCGGAATTACAATAGCTGAAGCGTATAAACCCGCTATATTAAAAGTTTTACTGGGAGAAAATCCTGTAATAGTTCTTTTTGCTAAATCATCCGATAAAGATGCAAATGAAATATGTTGATTATCATTCAGAATTAAATCAGCATGGATCTCATCAGAAAACACCATTAAATCATACTTCTTTGCAATATCTCCAAGTTTTTTTAATTCTTCTTCTTTCCAAACCCTCCCTACAGGATTGTGTGGACTGCACAAAAGAATCATCTTTGTGTTCTCATTAACTTTATTTTCAAGATCATTAAAATCCATTACATATTTTCCATTTTCAATAACCAGTTTATTATCAACTACTCTCCTATCTTGGTTGTTTACTGACTGGAAAAAGGGAAAGTAAACAGGTTTTTGAACTACTATACCATCTCCCGGTTCAGTAAATTTATCAATTGCCATATTTATTGCGGGAACAATTCCCGGAGTATATACAATCCATTCCTTTTTGATCTTCCAGTTATATCTTTTATCAACCCAGCTTATAATAGAATCATAATAGGATTCAGGTTTTCCAGAATAACCATATATTCCATGACTTGCCCTCTGTTCTAAAGCTTTAATAACTTCTGGAGGTGCTTTAAAATCCATATCAGCAACCCACATCGGTAGAAGATCTTTTTTAATATTCATAAATTTTTTATAGTAATCCCATTTGATAGAATTTGTATTCGTCCGATTAACTATTTCATCAAAATTGTATTCAGTATTCATAACTACCTCCTGTCTTATTCATAATTATTATAAATAATATTGAATTATAATCAATATTTTTAAATATTTCTTGACTTATACAGGGAATTAATTATATTTCCTTTAGCGAAATTTTAGGAGTAAAATGGGACCAAATAAAGATTTTACCAGAGGAAATATTCTCAATCAGTTAATTAAGCTATCACTACCCATAATGGGAACTTCCTTTATACAGATGACCTACAATTTAACCGATCTATTCTGGATTGGCCATGTTGGAAGCGGTGCAGTAGCTGCAGTTGGGACTGCCGGCTTTTTTATCTGGTTTAGTAATGCTCTTACATTTTCCACAGCAATAG
>VSIX01000154.1 GCA_008086245.1 Candidatus Mcinerneyibacterium aminivorans | reverse complement strand
CAGACCACCAGGGGTTAAAATTGTTTCTTGACATATACTTCTGATTAGTTATAAATAAGTTAGAAAATCTTATCGGGGGATAAGATTTTGCATATATATGCTTTTTCCGTACGGGATGAGATGTGGATTGTAGTTTTAATCTTTTTAAAAATATTTAGGAGGTCTAATTATGTGGAAAAAACCTGAGATGAAAAAAGCTAACTTTAAACAATTGAATGAAAATGATTTGATTCATGTTAATGGGGGTAGTGAAAAAAGTGAAAGTGAAGAGGAAGTTGGAGCAGGGTATTGCACTGGCTATGGTATTTCTTGTAATACTGAGAAAGGTGGATTACATCCTGGTATGTGTTTGGGTGTTGGAATATATGAAGAAGAAGATGATGATAGTATTGGATAAGAATAATTATAGAGAGAAAGTAAGCTTATCGTTGAGAATTAAGAACACATTTAAGCTTAAGTAATATGATGGTTAAGAAAGGAGTGAACAAAAGCTCCTTTCTTAATTTAAATTATTAGTTATTAATAATCATAGTAATAATAGAAAATAGTTGTTGATTTAGTTTTTTGCTTTTTATAATGATACAAAAAGCAAATTATATATAAAAATTATGGAGGATATGTATGAAAAATCATAATATGCTAGATTTTAAAAAAAAAGAAAGAATTTATCAAAATAAGAAAAATTATATATATAAAATAAATGAAACATACGGTATTAGTACAGATAAAGAATATTTATTATTTAATCCTTATATACATTATTGGGTAAAATTGGATGAAATAGGAAAGTTTATTTGTGAAATATTGAATGAGGGAAAAAGTTTAACAAAGTTAAAAGAGGAAATAATCAACAAATATAGTATTAATATAAAAACATTTAAGAGAGATGTTTTTCCTTTTATTAACGAATTGCTTAAACACGGTTTTTATAAGAAGAACAAAGTGAATAGAGATGGTAAACGAGAAAAAAATAATCAAAAAATAAATATGAATAATTATCCTTTCAATGATTTGTATATTAGATTAACCGACCAATGTAACTTGAATTGTATTTTTTGTTTTAATAAGGATAAAAGAAAAATTAAAAAAGAAAATAATGTTTCTGAGGATTTATTAATAAAAGCTATACAAGAATTTAAGAAATTAGGAGGGAATAGAGTAGTTTTTACAGGAGGTGAGCCTACAATTTGTGAAAGTAAATTAACTTATTTAGGCAAAACTGCAAAAAATATTGGTTTAAAAACAAGTATAATAACAAATGGCACATTACTTTCAAAAATTAACTTAAATAAATTAATTTTATATATTGATCAAATTTCAATAAGTTTGGATTCTACAAATAATAAGATATTAAGAGAATTATGGGGTACAAGTAGATATAAGTTTGAAGATATTAATGATTCAATAAAAAAAATAGATTTATTAGCAAAAAAATTAAATAAAAAATTGTTGATAACAATTATGCCTATTGTTACATCATTAAATATTGATGGAGTTGTTGATATAATAAAAAAGGTAAGTAACAATATAAATTATTGTAAATATACATGGTCTTTAAATAAGTATGGGAAAATTAAATGTAAAAATGTGGACAAGAAACTAAATGTAAATGAGGAAAAATATTCAAAAATATTAATTGATAATTATGATAAATTGTATGATAAAAAATTAAATTCTGTAAAAGCAACTTTAACAAAAGAAAATAAAATACAAGCGTTTTCTAAACCCAAAAAAACAACATGTGCTCCTTCATTTTTTATAATTACTAATGGGGATGTTTTTCCCTGTCAAGGTTTTGAACTCGATGAATATAAATTAGGAAATATTAATAATAATTCCTTAAAAGAAATTTCTCTAAGTAATAAATTTAGGAAACTAATATTAGATTTGAATATAAATAATATTAAAAAATGTAAAAAGTGTGAACTTAGATATGTATGTTCTAGTTATTGTCCAGCGGAAGGATATAAGGAAACGGATGAATTTTCTCCATCAAGTGACAAATTAAAAAATTGTAAGGATGTTATAATTAAACTAATGTGGTTAAAAACAATCACATAATAATTAAATCATTAATATTAATTATAAAAACAATTAAAAGGAGTGGGTATGAGAAAAAAAACAAGTATAAAAATTAAGAATGTTAGTAAGAATTACGGGGAAGAGACTGCCTTAAAAAATGTTTCTTT
>VSIX01000153.1 GCA_008086245.1 Candidatus Mcinerneyibacterium aminivorans | reverse complement strand
TGGATATTACATGATATATTGCATATGGATATTCAACTCTTATAGGTCGTGCCATAATATTTAAATATTAACATTTCTTTCAAAAGAATCAAGAACTTTGTATAAATGTGAAGACCTGACCCCATTTATTTTCTCAATCTGATAAATAAATGTTATTTTTCTTATCAATATCACATTTATTATAAATCTTTGTTTTTTCTTAATTATTTGTTTTTTTAAAACCAAATATTTTACTAATTTATAAGGATAACTTATTAGCCTAAATTTTTTTGTTTTTGATCAGCGTTATTTATCCCCAACAATATTATATTCTTTTAAGTATTTTATTAAATTTTTAGTATATTCACATATATTTTCTAAATTTTTTCTTTTTTCAGGAACATCAGTCCAAGCTGCACATGATTTACAAGCCCAATTATTTTTACAATTTTTGCATATATCACTGTTAGATTTTTTCATTATTTTGGGTATCATATCATCCCACACGTGTCCAAAATTATTTGAGTTAATATCAATTTCGTTTTTATTATACTGGCTACATAATTTTAATTTTCCTTTTGGGGTAATTGTATAAGAAATTAATCCAGCCAAACATCTCCATAAAGAATAATCATGAAATCTATTGCAAGAGTGTTTTCTTTTTTTATAACTTTTCTGGTAGAATTGTTTTACAGAATCTATTTTCTTTATTACTTTATCTACTAATTCTTTTGGTGAGATTTGATATAAATTTTTAATATCTTTGCCATTAAATGAATTATGTAATGAATAGTCAGTAGTTAAGTTAATATTGTTAGTTTTACAATATTTTTTGCATTTATCCAATTCATCTACATTTTGCTTTAAAATGAAATATTTAATTCGAGTATTACATAATAAATCATTTTTTTTTAACAATTTTATCCCTTTTTTAAATTCATAAAAAGAATTTTTAACTTTAGTCACTTTTTTATAAGTTTTATCAGAAAAACCATAGCAGCTTATATCAATGATCCTTGGAGGATACTTTTGGAAAATATCAATAATTTTATTTGTAAAATTTGTCCCATTTGTAAAAACATCTACAATTAATCCATTTTTTTTTATATATCTATAAATCTCTATAAAATCTTCTCTTAATAAACATTCTCCTCCAGTTAAAGTTAGAACAGCCCCTCCATTTAATTTAATAGCTTTTACAATTTTAATTATTTCTTCTTTACTTAATTCATTTTCCTTTCCATTTTTTTTATATTCAGAATCTACATAACAATGAATACAATTAAAATTACATTTATAAGTCAATTCAAATCCTCCACAAAAAGGATTCCTTTTTTTTATAGCTTTGTTTCGAAGCTGAGCATAATTCATTTTATTTATCCCCCTTTACTTTTATATTGTGAAAATTAATATGTTTCTCAATTTTAAAATATATTTTATTAACCATATACTTTTCTTTAATGTTGAAAATCGTTTTTATATTTTTCACCAAATTTTCTATATAACATCCATCATTAATATTTTTTAACAAAATATAGTCAAATAATGATATTTTACATCTTGAAATCTTCATAACATTATTAGGATTAATGGCTAATGTATAATATTTCATATTTGTAGTTTCATCATTTTTAAAATTTAATATTTTTTTCAGAGAGTTTTTAGTTTTGAAAATTTTTAAATTATTAGAAAGAAATATTTTAAAGTTTCTTTCTTTCAGTTTTTTTGAAGAAAAATCTCTCTTTTTATGATAGGTTTTTTTCTTTAAATATTTCTTTCTCTTTAAACTTAAAGCATTTAAAGTAAGTTGGAATTTCAATTTTTCATATTTTATTATATCATTCCAAACTTCATTTTTTTCATCATAAAAATTTATAACATAATCTAAATAATGATTCAGAATATCAGTATGAGGATGCTCATAATCCTTTATTTTTTGGGATAGAAAATCAATTATTTCTCTTATTTCAATATTTTTTTCACTAGTTAATTTATACAAAGAATATTGAAAAGAATTAATTAATATTGAAGATAATCTAGCAGTTGTATGTATATAATTTGAAGTATAATAATTATATTTTATACTATAAAAACTAGCAAATATTTTTGGGTAATTTTCAATAATTTTATTCTCAAATGAATGATTAATTTTATTATAACCAACCTGATCAGAAAAAGCTTTAGAAGAAAAAATTAAATTGTTTTTATTTTTATAATAAATTTTAGATCCAACCATAGGTGATAATGAATGTATTTGAATTTCCAAACAATTTTTTAAAGTAGCTAATTTAATAGCCAAAGTTAATGTATCATTTATTTGTTTTTTATTTTCATTCGGAAATCCAATAATAAAAGAAACTATAAAACCAATACTCGATTTTGAAATAATTTGTAAAATCTCATCTATATGTGATAAATCTATATTTTTTTTAATTTTATTTTGAATATTTTGATTACCAGTTTCTATTCCAAAATACATACATTTACAATTTGCTCTTTCTAATTTATTTATAATTTTTTCATCTAAAGCATCAATCCTCACATTACAGTTCCATTTAAAATTATTCTGTTTTTTTATTAAATAATCTATAATTTTCATACTTTCTTCTTTATTTGCAAATAAGTTATCATGAGTAAAACTAAAGTAATTATAATTATACTTTTTATAGGCTTTTTGCATTTGATTATAAATTATTCTAGGAGATTTTAATCTATATTTCTTTTTCCAATAAATATTTGTACAACAAAATGTACAATTATAAGGGCAACCTCTACCTACTTCTATCGGAAAAGTTTTAGGTTTAATTTGTTCAAAATAATCTTTTGGAAGCAAACCATAACAAGGATTTGCTAATTCATCCAAATTATTTAAAATTTCTGAATCTTTTTCCCTATGAATAGTACCCTCTTTATCTCTATAGGTAATTCCTTGAATTCCATCCAGAGCTTTTTCTCTTTTTATTCTTTTTACTAATTCTGTAATATTCTTTTCAGCTTCTCCCCTAACAATAACATCTATATATTCAAAATTTTTAATAATATCTAAATCAACTAAAGAAGCTTGTACTCCTCCTAATAAAATATTTATATTTCTCTTTTTTTTACAAATTTTAGCCAAATGTAAAGTTTTAGGTAAAGTATCACATCTTGTTGTAAATCCTATAATTTCTTTATTATAGCTCATTATTTCTTTGGCTATAATATTTATCACTTTTTCATTTTGAATAACATCATATCCATTTTTCTTTAAGAAATAAGAAATATCAAAATATTCAACATCAAAATTATGTCTTTTTAATTGCCCTCCAATATTTAAAAGACCAACAGGAATAGTAGCGGTTGATGAATCCATATGAGTGTTAACTAACAAAATAGACATTTTTATTCACGCTCCTCAATTTGGCTATAAGAATATAATTTTTGATATAATTTATCATTTTTTAACAAAAACTCATGGTTTCCGATATTTTCAATTTTACCATCTTTCAATACTATAATTTTATCTGCATCAATTACAGTAGATAACCTATGTGCGATCATAATAATTATTTTATTTTCACTAATTTCATAAATACTTTCTTTAATTAACCTTTGTGACATATTATCTACAGATGAAGTTGCTTCGTCAAATATAAGAATATCCGAATCCCTCAATAATACTCTTGCAATTGCTAGTCTTTGCTTTTGTCCTCCTGATAATTTTGAACCATTATCTCCAACAATCATATTGATCCCTTCAGGTTGATTATTTACAAAATTACTTATATTTGCTTTCTTTAAAACATTTTTGATATTTTTATTTTTAAAACAATCTAAGTCATATACAATATTATTTTTAATAGTGGTATTATGCAAAATATTTTCTTGAAATACAGCACTTATTATTTTGGAATAGTCTCTTTCTCCATATAGTTTACAATCGTTATTATTTAAATATATACCACCTTCAGTAGGTGAATAAAATCTTAATAATAAATCAACAATAGTACTTTTCCCACTTCCAGTAGGCCCAACAATAGCTAATACTTCTCCTTTTTTTACTGAAAAATTAATATTTTTTAATACATATTTATTACTATCAGGGTATTTAAAAGAAAGATTTTTTACTTCCATTTTTTTTATTGAACTGTAATCAATTTGACTTGTATAAGTTTTTTCTCTATTTTTTTCTTTGTTGTCAATTAAATAAAAAACCCTTTGTAAAGATGCTATAGCATTCGCAATAGAGCTATAAAATTTTGAAAAATTTGTATAAGGTTTTGTAACTCTTTTTGAATAATTCCAAAATATATAGAATAATCCTAATCCAATAACGCCTTTTTTTAATTTAATAAATCCTAGAATTAATATAGATATAGGAATACTTATCATAATTAAATTATTTATTGTCCAATACAAAATAGCGTGTTTTGATAATTTTATTTTAGTATTGTAAAATTTATTATTCATTTCCCGAAAATTTTTTTTCTCATAATTTCCTGATTTGAAACATTTAATTATTTTTATACTAGCTAATATTTTATAGATAAATACATTAAAATTACTAATTACTTTACGAATCTTTTTAGAATAACTTTTTAATTTTTCTCCATACCAATAACTAATTAATCCTATAAATGGCGGTAAAAATATTAATGGTAAGGCTAAAACAAAATCCCATTTTATGCATAGAATGTAAATCCAAATAATTTGGATTATATCTTTTACTAATCCATTAAAAGGAGCTTCAACAGCTTGTTGTAAAGAACTAATATCATTAATAACTCTTGAATGCAAATCTCCGGATTCTTTAGTTTTATAAAAGTGCATATTTTTATCAAATAAAATATTTATAACATCTGATCTTAATTTACATATAGTTTTTGTTGTAAATTTTGTTAGTAAATATCCCTGAATATTATTTAATAAAGTTGAAAATACTGATATTGCTAAATATAATAATCCAATCATTACACCTATTAGCACAATATTTGAATCAATTTTTGAAAAAAAATTATATAATATTTTAGATATATAAGTAGACTTATGAATAGACAAATCTTTTCCATTTTCAAAATTTTGACTTAAAAAATCAAAAATAAATCCAGTTATTTGAACCGGAATTAAAGAAAGTAAAGAAGCAATTGTAGATACAAATATTATTATTATAGCCTTAATTTTGTTTTTAGGTACATACCGTAATAAGCGGAAATATAGTTTAAACACTATATCCTTTCTATTTTGTTGCTCTATTTCTTATTTCTTTAGCATATAAGCAATTAATTTTTATATTTTTAAAATGATTTTCATTAAGAATCCAATTAGGGCATACTGGACAATATGGTAAATGTTGACATTCATTACAGAAATATTCTTTTTTAATAATTTTATCTAAATCCTCAGGTATTTTATTGTACCAGATATCTTTTATTGAATTGTTTAAAACATCATATTTCACTTTCTTACTATGAACACAAAAAGATAAATATCCTTTATAATCTATATTGTACCTTTTTAATCCAGCATTGCACTTCCATAAATTAATTGGATATTTATTTTTCTTTTTTTTCTCGTAATAATTTTTTTTTTCATTATAATACCTTTTAATATCCCCATATAATTTTTCTTTAACTTTTATATAATTTTTAACAGAAATTCTATGGTCTAAAGGAGAAGAACCTGGTTTATTGCTAGGAACAATTTTGCTATCTACATTATATGATATATTATTTTTCTCTGCAAAATTTAAAAATAATTCTAATTGATGAATATTTTCTTTTAGTAAAATTATATTTAATTCACAATTAAAATTTTTTTCTTTTAAAAGAAAAATAGTTTTTTTAATTTTTTTATAATAGTTTTTCTTTTTCTTATTGCAAATTATTTTATCATAAATATTTTTTGACATTCCATACATACTTATTTCAATTTTTCGAGGAGGATATAAATTAAATAACTTAATTAAATCTTTTGTTATTAGTGTTCCATTAGTCAAAACAGAAACAAATAACCCCTTTGTTTTTGCATATAAATATATTTCCTTAAAATCTTTTCTTATTAAACACTCTCCTCCTGATAATGTTAAATATAAACCTCCACTATCAACAATATTATCAATAATTTTTTTTATTTTCTTCGTAGCTAAATCTTTACAAAAGTTCTTTGAAGATACGTAACAATGGATACAATTTAAATTACACCTATTAGTTAACTCCAAATGAGCTTTTAATGGAATTCTTTTTATCATAACTCTAAAGACCTTTAATATTCATATACATATATTTCTGCATTTTTCCGCATTATTAATAAATATAATTTTCTTTTTTTTGCATTACATGCTAATTTTATACCATTAGAATTTTTAAAAGAATTTTTAATTCTTTTGTCCTGAATAAACCCTAAATATTTTCCTTCAGTATTATAAACAGATATCTTCGGAAAAAATTTACTTTTTTTTATATAATTTGTACTTCCTTTGCTTTCAGCAACAAAAATTAATTTATTTATTTTATCAGTCGCTATGTCAGAAATGGCACTTAAATAATCAAGTTTCCTTTCTGTGGGATTATTTTTAGGTCTCATATAATTATAATTATTTTCTCTTGTTATTTCCTTTTCTTTTTTTATTTTATTTTCATCTTTTTTATATAACATTATTTTCATTTGAGGATTGCCCAATCCTATAACAATTTTATTATTAATTCTCTCGATAATAGCACGGTAAAGAATAGCTTCATCCTGTGGAGGAACTTTTTCCACAGTTAAATAATTTTCAGTAATATCCGATTTTACATCTAATTTATATAAATCAATATAATTATTTTTTGTTGCTAAACCTGACCTGTAACTTAACAAATAATTATTTTTTACTTTTGTGATATCATAAGGATTATAATCAATAGAATAAGAATTTAAAAATTTACCAGTTTTATCAAATAATGAAATTCTGTTAATATTAGCTTCTAAAATAAATAACCTATTATTGAAAAAATTTATTCTTAGTGGATACATTAATTCGCCCGGACCTTTTCCTTTCTTACTAATCACAATATCCCCATTTACTTTACCTATAACGCTATTTGTAAGATTACTAAACCATAAATTATCATTTGAATCTATTGAAATATCAGAAATGTACCCATTTGAAGACACTTTTATTTCTCTCAAAAAATTGCTATCAAATTTTTGCTTTTTACTTTTTTTACAACTAATGATTAATACTATTAATAATATTCCAAAAAAAATATAAACTTGTCTTTTCATAATTTAATCTTAACTCTTTTTTCTTATTATATTTTTTTTCTCTAATTGATCTAAATATATACCCAAATCTTTTTTTATCTTTTTTTTCTCTATTTCATCAAACTTTTTACAAAGTTTACTAAATAACCTTTTTTTAGAAATTCCATTATTTTTTTTAATAACATCATATATATAAGAAGCTGTTTCGTTTAGAGACAGAAACAAATTATCTTCTTTTCCTGAGGAATTAACAGGAACTAAAAATCTTTCATCTGAAATATTACGTTTAATAAAACTTTTATTTATATATATTTTATAATCAGAATCCATACTATACTCTCCTTTTCTTAAATAATTTGGGACAGCATAAAACTGTCCCATTTATTTTTTTCTCAATTTTAAGGCTCTTGTTTTGGTTGTGCCATATCAGCATAACAGGAACAATCATCATTTGCATAAGGATTTGAAGCAACAACCTCATCAGTTGAAAAAATTGCCTGACTCATATTAACATTGGAAATACTTGGCTTTTCATATTTCATAATATCAACACCCCCTCTCAACTTTTGAAAATTAACTTTTCACTTATAAAATTAAAAAGATAATCTTGATTATCAATAAATTATGTTACGAATAAACAATATAGTGTTATGAATTAACAATTTCATTAATATATCTTATTCCCACTTTAATTTCTTGTTTTCTATCATTTAATATAATAATATATTTCCTTGAATCTTTTTTTTGAATTTCTTTTACAAATTTCATATTAACCAGATAATTCCGGCGCACTCTAATTATCGAATATTTCTCCAATTTTTTATCAAAGTATTTTAAAGGCTTACTGCAGAGATAGTCTTTTTCTTTTGTCTTAATTATTGAATACCTGCCATCTTTAGTAATATAAATAATATCATCAGGATTAAAAAACATAATTTTAT
>VSIX01000152.1 GCA_008086245.1 Candidatus Mcinerneyibacterium aminivorans | reverse complement strand
GGTTCCTCTTTCATTCTTTATTGAAATTCCTCCTTTGATATTCATCTCCTGTTTTTTATTAGATTCGGGAATCTTTTTTCTTTCCTTAAAGTATCTTTTATTGATATTTTTCTAAATATTTGCATCATAAATTAGATTTTTATTTAAAAATTCTGCCAGGGCCTGTTTCGTATTATCATCCTCTGTAGGCACCAGCCCAACTGTAGTAATGACAATATCACAATTTTTAACAGTATTAAAAGCTTCAGCAATATTCTGTATATTATCACTAACACTTATATGAAATTTAACATCGATACCAAATTTGCTTAAATATTTAGATATCCAAAAGGAATTTGAGTCCTTCAATTTCCCTTTAACTATTTCTGTTCCTATTGAAAGAATTGATGCAGCTATATTTTTTTTATCCATATATCGATTCCAATTATATTATAAAGACTAATTTTTTTTATTTTCATACATCTTTTTATCTGCCTTCTTATAGATTTTTCTTATATTTTGATCTTTTCTATCCATCGTAGCACAGCCGATTGAAATACTTAAAGGTTCAACAAGTTTCTCATTCTTATTAATCTCTTTTATCTTTGAAAAAAACCGTTTTTCAAACTGCTTTAGATCCCTTTGACTTGTTTCTGGAAGTAATATGGCAAATTCATCACCACCGACTCTTGCTACTATATCCTCGGATCTTGTTATGCGCTCAAAAATCTCTGCAACCTTTTTTATATATTTATCCCCTTTATCATGTCCATAATTATCATTGATATATTTTAAACCATCCAAGTCACCAACTATGATACTTATTGGAAGTTTCCTTGAATCATTTAACCTCTTCATCTCATTTTCAAAATACCTTCTATTATAGACACCAGTCAGCTTATCGTGAAACGAGAGATATGTAACCTTTCTATTTATTTCTTCTAGATGAGTTATAACTCTTCTTGCCGTTTTATCTATTACAACTCTAAAAATTAATATTATCATAATCAGACTTATAATAGTCACCGCCCCGACCAGAATTGAAATCCTGCGCAAAGTTGCAGCATACCTGTTTGAAGATATTTCGGCTTTCAACCAGTATTCTGTATCCAAAATTTGTCGCACGGTAACCATTTTGTTATCAAATACTTTTACTTCTTTTTTATATTTGGGATTTTTTACAATAGAATAATCAATCTGATTCCGGGAAATTTCACTTAAAATATTTTCAAGATTAAAACAGGCAATATCATAGCCGAGAAGCTCTTTTTGCTCATAAACTGGAGAACTCACCACGAGAATATTTTCTGAGGGGAATAGATTCATAGCAGTAGTCTTATTCTTAAACTCAGAATACTTTTTAATATTTTTTTTATTTACATCTCCGCAAAGGGCAATAACTTCATTGTTTATGCTTATTCTTAACGCCCCTTTTATCCCTTTTAAAGCATTCACCCCATCTACATATTTCGGTTGAGTATATTTTTTGAGAGTATCTAAATCTATTTTATTTTGCATATAATCATAAAATTTTTTGCGGATCATTGTTCTACTGGAAAGGCTTTCTGTTCCCTCAATTTGATTTTTGAAATAATTTTCAAGATTGGCTTCAGAAATAGATACTATATGAATAAAATCCCTTTTGAAACTTTCTTTAAGCTCATTTCTCATTGGTCTGTAAACAAAAAAGAAAAACATCAAAATAACTGTGATAAGTGATGTTATCATCAAATATTTTAAATTTTTAAAGAGTTTTTCCAATTAAGCTCCTCTACTTTTTTAAAACAGATTAGATAAAATCGTTCAATCATAATTCGCTTATTATAATTCTATTGTGATTTTTTTACATTTACAAGTTTAAAGAACTCTTTTTAAGAAAATTAGTGATTTATTTGTAAGATTTTAAAAATTTAAGGATTTCCCCAAACTCACCCCTAAAAATGATTTCCCTGTCGGTTTTTTCCATATGATGTTCATACATCGGATCATAGTATTCCTGCAAAAGGGCTTTTATCCATTTTTTGTGCATATCAAAAATATTTTCATTAATCTGTTTTTTAAATG
>VSIX01000151.1 GCA_008086245.1 Candidatus Mcinerneyibacterium aminivorans | reverse complement strand
ATTTTAATGCATCTTTACCTTTGATTTCAAATTCACCCATATGGGAAACATCAAAAATCCCGACTTTTTCTCTTACAGCTAAATGTTCTTTTATAACACCTTCTTCATACTGTATAGGCATTTCCCAACCTGCAAACTCAACCATTTTTGCATTTAATTCTTTGTGAATATCATTAACAGCAGTTTTTTTCATTAGAACCTCCTCTTTATTATTTTTATTACATTTTATTTGTTCAAATATAAAAGTCAAGTAAATTGCTTGCTGCATTATTAATTAATATTTTGTAATTAATTAACCTATTTTTTGTATCAATTTTTTAATATATTTTTCGATGACCATTTTGTATCTGATAAAAATTATAGTCATTGAGATCAAAACAAAAACAATCATAAATATTTCTTTTCTGGTTTGATCGATAATTTCAGCACCTATAAAATTTAAAACCAAAAAACCCGGCAGTCTTCCTAAAAATGTAATAAGTATAAAATTTTTGAATTTAATTCTTGAAATCCCTGCTATAAAACAAATTAAATCATCGGGTAATGCCGGAAAAAGAAAAATCAAAAATAGAGTTAATTTCCCATTTTTAAGAACAAAGCTGTCGTACTTTTCTATTTTTTCCTTTTTTACAACATTTTCTACAAAAGGTCTCCCTAGTTTTCTGGAGAGCAAAAAAGCTATGGATGAACCAAAAAGCAACCCGATCATGGAATATATAGTTCCCAATAAGGGACCATATAAAAACCCTCCTGCAAGTCCAAATATTTGTCCAGGAATCAAAGATATAAGTACCTGCACTATGATTAAAACAACATAAACTACCTGATCATAATCATATTTTAATATAAAATTACGCAGCTGTTCTACATTTGTAATGAAATTACTATATTTTATCAAAAAAAAAGCATTCAATAATATTAATATCGATATAAATATGACAAATTTCTTTATTATTTTTCTTCTAACCATATTTCTATTTTAAAAGTTAAGAAAGACTAACAAAAAGTATTATCCTATTTTAAAAATACCTCAACCCGATTTTTCCCTTTATCTTTAGCCTCATAGAGAGCATCATCAGCCTTATTTATTATCTCTTCAATCCATTTTGAATCTTGGGGATATGAAGAAATCCCGATACTAACGGTTAATTCCCTTAAATTACCCATTAATTGTTTTTTTTGAATAGTTTGTCTAATTCTTTCTGCAACTTCATAGGCAGAGGATTTCGGGGTTTCATTAAGTGCAATGATGAACTCCTCGCCTCCATACCTTCCAACCAAATCTGTATCCCTTGTCGCTTTTTTGATAATCCATGCTAATTTTTTTAAAATTTCATCTCCTTTCTGATGTCCGTATTTGTCATTTATTTCTTTAAAATTATCAATATCCAGAAGCAAAAAAGATAGATGCCTTTTATTTTGGCCTGTCGATTCATAGATGGATTCGGATACTTTTTTAAGAAATACATTTTTCAATAAAAGACCTGTTAAATCATCTTTTATATATTTCTCATATGATACATATCTATTCCAGTACTCATTAAAAAATATTTGGATAAACTTCAATATATACTTGGGAGTTCCAATTTTTGCCCCATTAATTCTGTCTAAATACAATATCCCAAGAAGATAATCTTTTTCAGAAGTAGATAGGATGCTTTTATTTTTATTTTCTTTTGTATATTTATATCTTTTATATTTATCAAAATCTATAATCGGTATGATTAATATTTTTTCAATATCAACAAATTTCTTATTAATATCCCGAATTAATATATTATTTTCGATATCCTCTAAATATTTCCTAAAGTCGCACAGATCATAATCACCATAAAGAAAGGGATTCTGAATATACCTCTTTAATTCAACGAAATCGTCATCTTTTTTTTCATAGAAGATAGCCCTATCAAAATTAGTAATCTTTAAACAATTTTTTAGAAAAACATCCATATATTTCTTCGTATTTCTTTTATCATTAAAATACATGTCATTTATATATTTTTCATAGTCTATATCTCTAATAATCAGATTTTCGTTTTCTTCAAAAATTTTATGATATTCTTCCGGGAATGATTTTTTAATTTTATCAAATAACATTTTATAATATGTTTTTTTAAATAGATTTTCACTTTTATACCTATTCTTTATAGCTTTTATTTTTTTACAGACAAAAGATAGATATTTTTGATATTCTTCTTTTTTATTAGTTTTTAATATTTTCGAATAATGTAATAAAATATGAAAATAAGCGGTGTCATATTCCGGTTTGTTTTCAATTTTTCTAAGAAGCTGATTATAGTCTATTTTTTCTTTTTTTAATATTTTTTTTAATATTTTATAAGTAGAAAAATGCTGCTTCTCGAGTTTTTCCTTCCCATTTTTTATAATTTCATCGAGAATTTTAATTTTCTTGCTTTTATCAAGATAAACAAAAATCCATTTTATTATGCTATCCACCACTAAATCAAAATGGTAATTGGACACTTTTTTTAGTAAATTTTGAATTTCATCAAAATAGTCTTTGTAACCTTCAAGTATAATTTTGCTCAATATTATAAAATATGAATAACTGTTGTAAAAAGAATTGCTTTTTTCACAATCTATACTTTTTAAAAATTTGTAGAAGCCATTAAATTTTTTTAATTCATTTTTCTGGTGACAGCTAATTATTAAAGAATAATAAAAATATAAAAATGTTCTTAAAGATCCCCTTGCAATTTCTTTCTCAAATAAGAAGTTTTTATTCTTCTCTACAATACCTAAAAACTTTTCATTCCCCATTAATTCACTCAAATTGTGTATAAGCACATATGCTGTACTGTAATCTTCCAGCTTATAGGCATAATCAAAAGCAGTTTTATAATATTCTCGGGCTTTTAAAGGATCAGAAAATGTTATCGCCATATTATTATAAGCAGTTGGCAGTATCGAAAAATCAGAGGATTTTTTTGCATAAATTAGGGCCTGCTTAAAAGCTTCATATGCTTTCTTTTTCTGCCCATGATAATGCATATAAACACCCAAAT
>VSIX01000150.1 GCA_008086245.1 Candidatus Mcinerneyibacterium aminivorans | reverse complement strand
TTGTTTCAGCATCTTCTATAATTGATTGATATATAGTCTTTTAGAGTAGATCCTTCCCTTTCTTATGGGACAGACTTGTCTGGAAATAAATTCAGGATGACTGTTTTCTAAAATTTTTGGGATATTCATTAATTAGTTGCTATTTCTTTACAGCCTGAATCGGCAATTGATTAAAAATCCTTCGTGATTTTTATATCTTCGTTTCTCTTCACCCGGAATTTGCATAATTGCAATAAATAAGTAATGAAAATTCCTGACGGATAAAAATTACTTTTATTAATTCTTAGTTCAGGAATCTTCTAAAAACAATTTTTAAAAATTATTCCTCTTAAGAAATAAAAAATCACTATCGTGATTTTAAAATTGCAGACAAGCTGGCCCAATGGGTAAGGGCAAAATTGAAAATTTTTAAATCTGATTCCTTTGAAGAAATTAAAAATCGCTTTCTTTCAAGCTGAAAAATTAGAAAGGGCAGCGATTTTAAGATTAAGAATAATACTTAAAAGTATATCCAAAGTCGTTCTTGAGATTGCCGCGCTTACTATGCCGCTCGCAATGGGGATTAAAAATTTAAAGTTTTACAAAAGATTAAAGCAGATAATTATTAAAGTAGGATATGTTTTTTTGATTTATTTATGGTTAACTTTTGTTATAATTTTATCAGATTCAATGAGATAAAAACATTAGATAAAGCATTTAAACAAATTTTATAGGGATGATATTTTGCGAGAATATATATCTGGTAGTAAAAGTTTAAGAAAATATCTGTTCTATTTATTTATTTTTATTATACTTTCAGGGTTATCTTTTTATACAATATCCAAAATCATTGGACAGAAATCAAAATTTTCCATTTTCAAATCCTATTCTTTTTCAATTTATTTATTTTTGGTTATGTGCCTTTTGATTTACTTTATTTTTGACGGTCTGAGATTGTTTTTTATATTAAAAACTTTGAAAACGGATGTGAAACTTATCCATATAGTTAAACTTGTTTTTCTGAATCTATTTGTAGCCAATGTAACGCCCTTTGCAAGTGGAGGAGGGGTTGTTCAGATATATTTTCTGAATAAAAAAGGAGTATCGCTGGGGGATGCAACTGCAGCTACTACCATTAGAACGGTAATAGCAATGACTTTTGTGTTTTTTAGTACGCCGTTAGTAATACTTTTTGAGAAAAATCTCTCCTCAGTTTTTCCCCAGAAAAAGGTTCTTTTCTACATTTCTCTGTTTGCTATTTTTTATTTTTCCTTTTTTTATGTTGTAATTTTTAAAAACAAACTTGTTAAAAGAATTGTGGTAAATATTTTATTTTTCCTGAACAGTAAAAAGCTGTTATCCGATAAGAAATATCTTAAGTTGAAAAGAAAGATTATAAGAGAAATTAAGGTATTTGGAAGGAATTTAGCTTATTTTTTTAAAGGAGATAAAAAGTATTTGGCATCGGTAATCTTATCTACAATATTTTTTCTATTAGCTGAGTTATCATTTTCGGTAATTCTAATAAAAGGGTTGGGATATGATGTATCTGCCATTTCGATTATCCTGATGCAGATTGTAATAATATTTTTTATGTACTTCGCTCCTACTCCCGGAGCAACAGGGGTCGCAGAAGGAAGCTATTCATTTTTGTTTTCAAAATTTGTGGGAGGAAATGATATTGTTCCGCTAATTTTTGCATGGCGATTTCTAACAAAATATTTTGGTATGGTAATAGGTATGGTTATCTTTTTTGTTAGTTTTTTAGGAGGTAAAAATAATTGAATAATAAAGCTAAATTTACTCTGGTTGGTGGATTGATCGTAATTGCTATTATAATTTCCTACCGAATATATGCTCCCACAACTATTCAAGATTTTAAAACCGTAAATCTAAAAGGAATAGAGAAAGTAAAAGATTTGATAAATGAAAAAGATTCTTTTAAGTTTGCAGTTCTGGGAAATATAAAAAATTCAATCACTATTTTTGATAAAAAAATTCTTCCGAAAATCAGAAAAGAAAATGTTGATTTTATAGTTTCTACCGGAAATAATTTAACCGATAGCGGTGAAGGAAAATACAGGGTGTTTTACAGAACTCTATCTAAAATGCAAACTCCTTTTATTACTGGGGTAGGAGAAAATGAAGTAAAAGATGAGGGGTATAAAAATTATTATAAATATTTTGGACCTTTTTATTTTTCTTTTCACCTAAAAAATTTATATTTTATATTTCTTGATACCACAGGGCACAGCCCTACAGCATGGCAGAAAACCTGGCTTGAAAAAGAACTTAAGGAATCCAAAAATTATGCAAGATGCTTTGTGATAATGAATAAGCCTCCAGTTGAGGTTAAAATAGATTATTTAATTGAAGATGAAGATTATAAAAAATATATATCAGATGTAGAAGATAGGAAATACTATCAAGAACTCTTTTCAAAATTTAATGTAGAAGCAGTATTTACCTCAAATTTGCAAATATACAGGAAGAAAAAGATTAATGACATACTTTATTTTATTACAGGAGGTGCGGGGGGTACGATGATTCTTGATAACCCAAACAGCTTTTACCATTACCTTGTGGTTGAGGTATCTTCCAAGAATGTGAACTACAGCATAAAGAAAGTAGAGAGGGGATTTGAATTATTAAACTCAGATATTGCAAAAGCACTTGAAAATGTCTGGATATTTTTGCAGTCATTTTTATTTACCAATTATACAACAGTTTTGTTAATCCTTACAATTGTGTTTTTGGTAGGGTTTATACTGTATTTGGAATTGAGAAGAACAGTAGATTACTACCGGGAATTCGGCAAGACAGGTAAAGATATAAAATCGAAAAAATTAAAAGTTGCAATTTTTACAAGTAATTATTTTCCTTTCATTGGAGGAGTTCCCATTTCAATAAGCAGATTGAAAAAAGGGCTGGAAAAATTGGGTCATGAAGTTTACATTTTTGCTCCGGAATATCCTGACTACAGGGATAAAGATGAGCACATAATTAGATGTAAAACATTATTACACAATCGGAAAAACGGTATGGAATTCCCCGTAGTAAATATTTTTTCTAAGGATATAAAAAAGGAGTTTCTAAAAAGGGATTTTGACATTGTGCATGCACATCATCCCTACTGGCTTGGAGCGAAAGGGTTAGCTCTGGCTGAAAAAAATGATCTCCCGAGGGTTTTTACCTACCACACAAGACTTGAAAAATATTCTCATTATCTGCCTTCTTTTTTATTTTTTAGAAAATTATTTGAAAACAGAATTGCTCATTATATTATAAATAGAGCCGGTAATCGTTCTGATGCAGTTATAGCCCCAACTGAAAGTGCAAAAGAATATTTATTCAATATTGGGGTAAGCCGGTATATCAGAGTACTTCCCACAGGGGTGGATTTTGAAGATTATGAAATAAGTTCAAATAAAATAAATGAAATAAAGAAAAAACATAAAAATAATGATGAAGTTTTATTGCTATCCGTGTCCCGTTTATCACGTGAAAAGAATATGTATTTTCTTTTCAGGGGGTTAAAACATATAAGGGAAACAACAGATATTAATTTTAAATGTTTAATTATTGGTGATGGATCGGAAAAGGAAAATTTACAACGGTATATAGCTGAAAACAATCTGGAGGGGTATATCGAACTACTTGGTTCTATTGATCATAAAGAGATAAGCAAATACTATATGATTTCAGATTTATTTGTTTTTGCTTCAAAGTCGGAAACACAGGGTATGGTTCTTCTTGAAGCAATGGCGGGGAAAACTCCCGTAGTGGCTGTTAGATCAAGCGGTATCGATGATGTTATTAAAGACAGGCATAACGGATATAAAGTCGAAGAAAACATTACAGTGTGGACAGAAAAGGTTGTACGGTTAATAAAAGATAAGCAATTAAGAAGAAAAATGACCGAAAATGCTTACAAATTTGCCAGTGACCATTCCATAGAAAAAATGGCGGAAAAAACAGCGGAAGTTTACTACAAGACAATTAATTATGAAAGATAAACTTTTCCATTTTCTGTGTTAGTTTGCTTAGCTCTACTATGAGAAATTTAAAAATTTTGCCTTTTTTAAATTAAAAAATATAATCAAAAGAGATTCCGGTTTTAAAATTGAAACAAAAAAATTGAAAATTAGTAAATTCAATGACTCAGAAAATTAAAAAATCTCTATAGAAATATCTAAGATAAAAACTAAGATTAAGAAAATAACTTTTTTAGAAATGTTTGCGAAAAAAACCTGAATGCTATACTGTAAGATACCTGGATTTTGCTTATTTAGTTAGTTAACCTTTAATATTCATGTATTAAAATTCAATAAAAAAATATTCCTAAGGTGAAAAAATTGTAAGAAAGATTTTTCTAAACATATTTACCTTATGATAAAATAATACTATAACTGTGAAATATGAGCAAATAAATACCAAGCGGCGTATGCTTTCAGGTTACCGTTTAAAGATTGGGAATGTGCGCAGCTGCAGCTGTACCAGTTTATTCCTTCTGTGTGAGAGTTCTGCCACTGTATTGCCCAGTTGGTATCCCTTGTGCCGTTGTTATCGCTGTCATAATCGCAGTTGTCATTTGCCAGCTTATCAAGATAATAGTTGCCATCCGGGTCATAGGATTCAATATCAGCAAAATCATAAAGCACTTTATTATTATCAATGCAGTACTGTCTAATTTGTTCATTACGCTGATGTAAATTTCCCGATTCGCCCGTGCCGTCAAGATGCCCCGTCATATAAACAAAAATTACTACGGGATAATCGTTTTCCAGTTCACTCATCGGTTCGAGGTATTCTGTCCTCATAGTTTCTTCGGTTTTTGATGAAATCTGTCCGCACCAGGACCACATAATAACATTGAATTCCGGGTGATTGGTTCCTCTTCCTGTATTTGGATCGGGATCACCTAGAAACTCTCTTGTTTCATTAACCCAGTTAGGATAATATCCGCAGTCATGATCCATATCCCCATCTCCGTAACCATCACCTTCATATAAATGGAGCGTATTATTGATACCATCACTGCTGAAGGTGTATAATCCGGTTCCTCCCATGAAGCTATCAAGAGGACTCATACCATCCGTAATCTGGCTGCCGTGGGAGGTATGACCGTATGCGATATGAAGATTGGACTTGGCTTCTTCGATAAGGTTTTGTGAAATAGCGTTAATATTTGTAGAAGTATGATCAACTATTAGCCCTTCGGTGTCCGGATTCTGATTTGAATCATTAAACGAAGTAGAAGAATCACTGCTGCATGCAAAAAAAATAAGATTTAAAATTAAAATTGAATAAAATAATTTTTTCATACCCCCCCTTGTTGGAATCAACTTTGTTGATTCCAGAATTGAAAATTGAAAGTTATAGAAGCTCTTTTTAAAAAAATAAAACATTTTTTCATAAGTGTCCCCTGTTAAAATCAGCATAGCCGATTTCAAAATTAAGAAATAAGTATTAAAAATTGTAAAACTTATACACTCATTTAACTAAAAAAAATATCATTTAACAATAGCATATTTAATTCAAAATGTATTACAACAATTTCTAAACTATTATAAATTCCTATTTTATTAAATATAAATTATATAGAAAATATTTCAATAAATTTATAAATTCTCTTTGCAATAAAATTAATATTTGGTATTCTTAATATTAAGAGGTGTCTATGAATAAAAAATTATTCTTATTTTCATTATTTTTATCGTTTATTATATTTAGCGTAGCCGAGACATGGCATATTGCTTCTTTAAACTGGGAACCGTACTGCGGTGAGAATTTGCCGGATCAGGGCATATTAGTAAAAAAATTACGATTTATACTGAAGAAAAAAAATATTAAACTGGAAGTAGACTATTATCCATGGGGTAAGTCTAAAAAATTGGCCGAAGGAAAAGATTATATTGGATATTTCCCTGCCTGGCCTGAGGGTGTTAAAAAAGGTTTTATTGCCTCTCCATCTATAGGACAGTCTTCTATTGGTATTATAAGCTATAAAGATTCAGATGTTGAATGCAGGGATATGAGACATTTATTCAAACGGCATAAGGTAGGATTGGTTAAAACCTATGTATATCCGAAATCTATTATTAAAGTTATGCGGGAATATCCAAAGAAAACTGTTTTTGTTAAAAATGAAAAAGTATTAATTCATATGGTTTCAAGAAAGGGAATTGAAGCGGCCGTTACAGATCCGCTTGTTAGCAAATTTTATTCAAAAAAATATAAGTATAATAATATAGTTACAGTTGCGGAGTCAGTAATAAAAAGACCGCTGGTGATAGCATTTCAGGATACTCCAGAAAACCGTGAAAGAATAAAACTTTTACGGAAACTTCTCAGAAAAGAATCAGAGTAATAACTAAAATCGCGGTAGCGATTTTCATTTCTTCAGAGGATTTGATTTTTAAAGTGTATTAGAAGATTCCTGAATTTAAAAATCACTCCAGACAGGATTGATAAATTAGCTAAAGCAGTGATTTTTGTTATTTGTTGTTCGAAGTTCGTTATTCGATGAAAATCAGCTATGCTGATTTTCTTGTTTGTCTATAAGAAGATTCCTGAATTCCACTCATTACATTCGTTCCATCAGGAATTTTCATTACTTATGTTTTGCTAGTATGCATATTCCGGCCGGAGTGAAACGAAGATATAAAAATCACGAAGGATTTTTAATCAATTGCCGATTCAGGCTGTAAAGAAATGGTAATTAATTAAGAAATATTCAAATTGTTTAGAAGACAGTCATCCTGAAATTATTTCCAGACAAGTCTGTCCCATAAGAAAGGGAAGGATCTACTCTAAAAGACTATATATCAATCAATTATAGAAGATGCTGAAACAACCCTGAAACAAGTTCAGGGCATGGTTTTTTCAGCATGA
>VSIX01000149.1 GCA_008086245.1 Candidatus Mcinerneyibacterium aminivorans | reverse complement strand
TATTATATCTTAACGGCATATTATTGATAAACTGATGGGCTTTGGCTTTTTTCGCCGCTTCAATTACCTTTTTCATATCAATACTGCCCTGCCCAAAAGCAATATTTTCTTTTATTGTTCCCCCAAACAAAAATATATCCTGGGGAACATAACCGATCTTATCCCTCAGACTATCATTATTAATATCTTTTATATTATAATCATCTATTATTATATCCCCTTCATTTAATTCATAATATTTCATAAGCAATTTTGCCAGTGTAGTTTTTCCTGAACCGCTCTCACCTACAAAAGCTATACTTTCTCCTGAATTTATTTTTAAATTTATATTTTTCAATACTTTTTCACGGGTCCCGTATTTGAAATGTAGATTTTTAATTTTTATATCTCCCTTAAGTTTATTTAAATGTATTTTATCATCTTCATCTTCTTTCTCAGTTTCCAAATCAAGAATTTCTCCCAATCTATCAGAGGCCACCTTTGCTTCCTGAAGCATAGGTTGTAGATTAATTAACCTTTTAATTGGTCCAAAAAAGTATTTAAATAGAGCATTAAAAGTAATCAGCTGTCCGATAGTCATATTGTTTTCAAGTATTTGTAATCCCCCGACCATTAAAATGATTGTAGTACCAATTTTGCTTAAAAATCCTTCAAGTGAGGTCTGGGTGTTTTTCATTATTCCTGCTTTAAAATTTGTTTTAATAAATTTTATAAACCTGTTTTCTGTTTCCAGTTCTGCTTCTCTTTCACCATTAAAAGCTTTAATAGTTTCTGCTCCATTTAAAGATTCAACTAAATAGGATCTCATATTAGCAGAATTTTCCATCTCTTTTCTATGGACTCTGTTATATGGTTTGGTATAACTCCAGGCAACAATAACATGAAATGGTATAAACAATAGAGTAATTAAAAACAGTGTAGTATTTTGCAGATATAAAACTACCGCAGCTGCCACAACCATAAGAGAGTCAACCATTACGGATAGAGTAGCCCCGGATACTGCACTTATTATTTTTTGAGAATCGGATAAACGGGACAAAATTTCTCCAACTTTTCTTCGATCAAAAAAAGAAAGTGGCAGTTTAAGCACATGTTTGTAATAACTTAAGATAAGGCTAATATTTACTTTCTGTCCAAGCCACAATAGTAAATGTCTTCTAAAAGCTCCCATTAATATTTTAAAAATGTATAAAAACATTATTCCTATTGAAATAATATATAAAGTATTTTTGAGTTTATCGGCAAGAATATCATCAATTAAATACTTAAAATAGAAAGTTGCCCCCAAACCCATTACTGTTAATAGAATAGAGGATAAAAATATTTCAAATAAAAGTTTCTTATGCGGTAATAAAATATGGAAAAATCTTGCAAACAATCCTTCTTTTTCACTTCCCTCTCTAAAATCTTCTGAGGGGTTAATAATTATTAAAACGCCAGTCCAAATTTTGAAAAATTCTTCAGGTTTATATTTCACAATACCTTCAGCAGGATCTGCTATTAAAATGTATTTTTCTTTTATCTCATGAATTACAACATAATGCTGAAGGCTTTTATCCTTCACAACATGTGCAATTATAGGTAACGGAAGCTGTTCTTTATATAAATCATCCGGTTCTGCTTTTACACCTTTCCCTTCAAACCCCAGTTTTTCAGCTGCTTTTAGAACTCCTAATGCATTTGTTCCTTTTTTATCTGTTCCAGCAATCTGTCTTATTTTTGTAATTGGAAGATCCAGCCCATACTGCTTTGAAATTGTAGCAATACAAG
>VSIX01000148.1 GCA_008086245.1 Candidatus Mcinerneyibacterium aminivorans | reverse complement strand
TCATAAGCACCGTTATATCCATTAACTTTAATATAATAAGTACCTGATGAAGAGATATCATAATTTATAGTTTCAGGATCGTTTGTTGTATATGCTTTATCAAGCTGATTTCCTGAGGAGTCATACAAATACATGTCATAATCCGCTGCCAAATTAGAAAGCTCCAGATCAATTGTTCCTGCAGAGTCAGCTACAAATTTATAATAATCAATATCGTTTGAATCATAAATATATCCGTTATAGGTGTTTCCAGAAGTTACTTCATAAGCTTCACTCATGCTATCATTTGGTTCATATGCTTCTTCGTCGGAACCGCCACCACCGTCATCACTACCGGCAGGAGAACCAATTCCAACAGCTGCCCATGCATTTTTTACCTGTTCAACCTGAGTAGAACCTGTGCCAAAAAGATCTTCTGCTGAAGCAATTGTTAGATCTCTGGCTTCAAAATAATCAGTTGTTGATGTGAACTTTGTAGTCATTGCATCGTACCAGATACTTATCGCATCATCTTCTGCAATACCCTGAACTGTAGTATCTCCGTTATTTTCACTGTACCATGTTCCTCCATCTACAAGTAATTGATAAAATTTATTTCCTAGAGAAGCATTAATATGAACTCCTCCATTATCATCTGATCCGGTATACCTGTCAGAGTAATACTCAGGCTGGCTGTTATAACTTTCACTTGGGTCTATCATACTTCTTAAAAAGTCATACCCATTTCTCATTGCATCTTCACCAACTTGCCAATCTGAAGTATCACCTGAAACCCATCTTTCTACGCTATTACCAACGATATCGGAATTTGCTTCATTCAATGCACCGGATTCATATGAATATTCTAAATTAGCTGAATTTTCACAAAAACCATGTGAAAACTCATGTGCTACAGCATCCAAATCTCCTACAAAACCAATATCACTGGTACTTGTTGCATCACCAATTGTTATTTCTCCATTATAATAGAATGCAGTTTCCGAGGAAACATAATTTACCGGTACTGCTCCTCCCTGGCCATCCCAGGAATCTCTATTTAATTTCTGTTCAAAATAATCAAGTGCCATTGATGTACTCCATAAAAGCTGAACACATTTTTCATTTTGAGTTGTATCGGCTCCCTCAGTATAAATAGTTCCTGAATCATTTTCAACCCAGGTGTTTCTTGTAGTATCTTCATACTGTGAACCATCCATATTAATTTCTACTGTTCCATCATAATAAGCTGTCTTGCTTACATTTTTAATATTGTTATACTTTAGCAGGGTTTCTCCAGAATTTGCATCTACATAACTTACCCAGTAGTAGTTTTTTCCTCGAATATGATTTTTAAAGGAAAGATGGTAAATACCCTTTTTATCCCTAAAAATCATTAATTCCATTTTCTTAACTTCTCTATTTTCTCCACGAGGCACAGAATTAATAGCAATATTTCTTATAGAACCTTCAGAAATGCTGGGAGTTGTATCTACATTTATTTCCGGTTTAATCTTACCTGCAAAACTAACAATTGAATTATTGCGATATTCTAAATAAAACTGACCTCCACGAACAGGAATTCCCTTGTAATACTGCTGATATTTAACATTTTTATTTCCATTTAGATCTCTTACTGTTTTAATCTTTTTGGATTCCTCATCTAATCTTTCAGCCCTAAATAATGATTCATATTTTTTAAGAAAAACCTTTGCTGGATCTCTCTGTTTCTTGGTTGGTTTAGCCAGATCACCTTTCATGTAAAGAGGAGCTTTTGTATCATTGTTGTAGTTAATTTTCATCACTCCCGATAAATCAACTTTCCCTGCTGAAAAAATCAATGTAAAACTTAAAAGAAACAAAACAATCAAAACACTAAATTTCCGACCAAAATTCATTAAAGTACCCCCTTTTTTCTATTTATATCAATGAATATACCAGAATAACCACGATTGTCAACCGTTTTTTAAGATTTTAGCATATTATTGTATATTATCTCTTATTGTTAAGAATTTACACCATATTAAAAGCATGGCTTAAAATGATAAATCAGAACTGTTCTCTAAGTTAATAATTTGAAATTTTAAAATTGACCTTTTATAGAAAACAAACTATTTATTTTTTGTCACGTTTCAAATTCCATTTAACCCATTCTTTGTTTTTTTCTTTTTTCATCTTAAATTCTTTGGGATCTTCTGGCTCTCCTTTTGATGTAACATAAATCTTATTCATTTTCTCAACAATTTTAACCCATTCCCTTAATGTTACTTCTTTTGGTCCTTCTATTTCTTCTGGTCCTTCAATTTCATGTCTTTTTCCTTCATTCTTCTTAGTATCTTTCTTAATTGTTTCTTTCTTTATGCCGCTTACTTCTACCTTTCCCTCATAGACATAAATTTCTGCAGAGTCATCTTCATATTGATTTAATCTATAAACAGTTCCTCTAACCCCTGCGGTTCCCATTCTGAATTTAATTGAAAATTCATCTTTTTCTTTAACAATATTTTTAACTTTAGTCCATATTTTTCCAAGAAAAACCTTTACAGAAATCTTTTTATCTTTGTTTTTTTTCTTTTTCAGATTATCAATATGGACACGTGAGTTCTCCCCTATTCTTATAATGTTCCCATCCGAAAGGGTTAGTTCAACTCTTCCCTCATGTGTGGTAATTAAATCTTTTTCCTCAACTTTTTGATTCAGATCAGCAGGAGCATAATTAATATATACAGAGCCTTTTAAGTACGTTATTTTCCCATTTAATGCAATTATATTAAATACACAGAAAATATAAAACAAGCTTATAAAAAACTTTTTTTTCATAATCTCCCCCTATTGTTAAAAAATATTCTAATT
>VSIX01000147.1 GCA_008086245.1 Candidatus Mcinerneyibacterium aminivorans | reverse complement strand
TTATTATTTGTAAATTCTTTTTTCTGAGGTACTAACTACCCTGAAGTATTAGGTACTAAAAAAACATAAGTAATGAAAATTCCTGATGGAACGAATGTAATGAGTGGAATTCAGGAATCTTCTAATACACTTTTAAAACGATTCCTTTAAATGTTTTACATAATCGACAATTGACAATCGACAATCGCTATA
This sequence comes from Candidatus Mcinerneyibacterium aminivorans, assembly GCA_008086245.1. Classification (GTDB taxonomy): domain Bacteria; phylum Macinerneyibacteriota; class Macinerneyibacteria; order Macinerneyibacteriales; family Macinerneyibacteriaceae; genus Macinerneyibacterium; species Macinerneyibacterium aminivorans. The sequence continues at coordinate 3,691 of VSIX01000147.1, read as the reverse complement.
TAGCTTGCTTCCTTGCAATGACTTTTGCTATATTCTTCCCTTGACAAAATCAAAATTGATATTAGTATTTAAGTAACCACTTAAACAAATGGAGGAGTTATGTGCAAACCACATGAAATATTTAAACTGCTTGGTGTTTCCACCCGGTTAAAAATAATAAAATTACTCAAAAAACACGGTCATCTCGGAGTAAATGAGCTATCGGAGAAATTGGATATTACACCATCTGCAGTTTCCCAGCATTTAAAGGCCATGAAGGAGCTTAATCTCGTGAAAAACCATAGAGATGGATACAGGATACCCTACTCATTAAATTTAAATATGCTTAACAGCTGCAGAGAGATGATGGACAGTGTATGCGAATGTGACTGTCACTCTCATAATCACAATGGTAAAGATAAGAAAATGAATAAAATATCTGATATTAAAAAACTAAAAAGATATAAAAAAAAGCTTCAAAGTAAAATCAAAAAAATTGAAGATAGAATTAAAAAGTTAGAAAAGAAAAAGGAGGTGTAATATGGGTAAATGCAGGAGTCACGGACACAGCAGACATGGCCACCACAAAAATAGTTGCTGTTGCAGTCATAATAATCATCACGGAGGTTTTTACAGGAAATTTTTTACAGCTGAAGAAAGAATAGAATCCCTAAAACATTATAAAGAAACTTTGGAAAATGAGATTAAAGGAATAGAAGAAGAAATTGAAAACTTAAAAAAATAATTGCTAAAACTTATTAATTATTTTTAAAGAAAATTAATGATATTAAAACCTAAAAATAACTAAAGAAAGCAGAATATTAATGATTATCTATTTAATTGCCGGTATTGCTTTAATAATTTCTTATCTAATCGATAAGAAGAAAACTATTAATGCTTTAAAGTTAACATACCATAAACTGAAGAAGATACTCCCATCTTTTATAATTATGCTTATATTTGTGTCCATTGCCTTTTACTTTGTTTCTGCCGATACAATTACTAAATATCTGGGTAATGGATCACAAATATACGGCATGTTTCTGGCATTTTTTTTCGGTTCGATCTCAATAATGCCCGGCTTTATAGCATTCCCCCTTGCTGGGGTGCTGCTTGAAAACGGAGCCTCCTACATTGTGATTGCGGCCTTTACTACTACTTTAATGATGGTGGGAGTTGTCACATTTCCCGTAGAAAAGGAATACCTGGGTACTAAAGTTTCCTTGATAAGAAATACTATTGGATTATTAATCGCTTTAACGGTTTCAATTATTATAGGAGTTTTTTATTAAATGCTTAAAAAGATAATTATATCAGTTTATTTTTTATTTATTATAACTTCTCTTCTAATAGGATATCAACCCGGGCTCGAAGTAGGTTTAAATCTTGTTGACTTTGCAAAAAATATGCTAAAAATACTCCCTCCCGCTTTTATACTGATAGGTTTATTTGAAGTTTGGGTAAAAAAAGAAACCATTGAAAAACATCTCGGAGAGAACTCCAGCTTCATGGGGTTTGTATGGGCAATAATACTTGCCGGCACAACAGTAGGCGGGATTTATGTAGCAATACCGATTTCCTACAGCCTCTATAAAAAGGGAGCCAGATACAGCGTTATTTTTACCTACTTAGGTGCATCCGCAATATGCAGGGTCCCCATGACTATTTTTGAAGCAACTTTTCTGGGAATTAAATTTTCATTAATAAGGCTTCTCACTTCAATTCCTCTCGTTATTTTATCCTCAATTCTTCTCGAAAAATTTCTTATAAAAATAGACTATAAAATGGGTCAAAAAGATTAAAAACTTCAACAACACGGGATATTATAACAAATTTTATATTTTTAAAATTACATTGGAGTTAAAGGGGGAAATGCCAATCAAAATATTTAACTTTTAAAGGATAAGTTTTTTGACATCAAACCTTTAATGTGTGATATCTTTTGTTTTAACTTTTGTTTCAATTCCTTATAGGTAGAGTAAAAACTATATTGCACTTTATCAGAATATAAAACTTTATATTTGTTTCAATTCCTTATAGGTAGAGTAAAAACTTGATTTATCCACTCTGAATATGTTAAGACATGATGGTTTCAATTCCTTATAGGTAGAGTAAAAACTTTAAAAGATTTTACTTCTATTGAATACTATTTAAAGTTTCAATTCCTTATAGGTAGAGTAAAAACGCAAGCCAGTCTTTTTTTTTGTCTTGATTGTATTTCTAGTTTCAATTCCTTATAGGTAGAGTAAAAACGCATATATAGTAGTATATGCCATATTATCTTGACTGTTTCAATTCCTTATAGGTAGAGTAAAAACTCGGCCACATTGTCTGCAAGAGCAACATCACTTGTGTTTCAATTCCTTATAGGTAGAGTAAAAACTAACATCACACGGTTTTGGCTCAACAGGGGATATCCGTTTCAATTCCTTATAGGTAGAGTAAAAACATATTTGCTCCAGATATCAATCTGTCATCAAACAAGTTTCAATTCCTTATAGGTAGAGTAAAAACAAAGGGATCAGCCAACCTAAAATTGGCTGTAAAACTATGTTTCAATTCCTTATAGGTAGAGTAAAAACGAATTAAAAAAACTACAAGCAGACCGGACAAATATATGTTTCAATTCCTTATAGGTAGAGTAAAAACGGATATTATGGAAAGATTAAAAAATTTAGAATTTCAGTTTCAATTCCTTATAGGTAGAGTAAAAACAGAGGCAAAAACCAACCAACCAACAAACTAATCTTGGTTTCAATTCCTTATAGGTAGAGTAAAAACTAAGATCATCAAGGATATCAAAAATTACAAAGTCCGGGTTTCAATTCCTTATAGGTAGAGTAAAAACTTATTAGCTTCATATAAGCAAATAGAAAAGGATTAAAGTTTCAATTCCTTATAGGTAGAGTAAAAACAAAGGAGTCAGAAATGACTAAAAAAGAATTCTTAAAGTTTCAATTCCTTATAGGTAGAGTAAAAACTTGGTTCCAAAGCGAACTATAGTGACAGTATTTGAGTTTCAATTCCTTATAGGTAGAGTAAAAACCTATAGTGACAGTATTTGATGAATATGATCATAGGATGTTTCAATTCCTTATAGGTAGAGTAAAAACCGATTTATTAAAAATAATTTTTTCGGCCGTCTGCGAGTTTCAATTCCTTATAGGTAGAGTAAAAACTACTCCATCCACATTCAGGACAGGTTTTGTATCTTTGTTTCAATTCCTTATAGGTAGAGTAAAAACGCTTCTGATTGGAATAAACTCCATTGGTTTTTCTTTAAGTTTCAATTCCTTATAGGTAGAGTAAAAACAAAATAAATCTAAATAAATCCAAAGTAGTGCTTGAAGTTTCAATTCCTTATAGGTAGAGTAAAAACTATCTTCTGAAGAAATTACAAAATTTCAAGCAGGAAGTTTCAATTCCTTATAGGTAGAGTAAAAACACTCAAAAAACAACTGCCCTTTATCTCCTTCAAAATTGTTTCAATTCCTTATAGGTAGAGTAAAAACTAAAAAATATTGATAATGACATCACTTATTTTATGTAGTTTCAATTCCTTATAGGTAGAGTAAAAACTTTGGATTTATTTTTGATTTTATTTTTGATTTATTTGTTTCAATTCCTTATAGGTAGAGTAAAAACGCTTGACTTGTTGTATACAAAAGAAAGAAAGGAGTTAGTTTCAATTCCTTATAGGTAGAGTAAAAAC
>VSIX01000146.1 GCA_008086245.1 Candidatus Mcinerneyibacterium aminivorans | reverse complement strand
TTATAAGGGCTTTAACTTTTTTCTTTATTACATATTCCTGAATATTTTCCCTATCTCCAACAATACATACTACCTTTTCGGCAATTTTTGCATCTATATATTCCTTAAAAGTATCAAATTTCATTCCGGCTATAGAAATATGAGCTTTAACAATTTCATTCTCATTAAAAGTTAAAATTGGCTGGGCTTTTAATGTGTTTATTAAATGAGATATGCTTGTTGGTATAATTTTACTTTTGTTTGGAGCCATTTTATTAATTAAACTCTGTGCAAACACATTATAATGAAGTACTGAATGATATCTATTATCATTATCAACTATAGGAAGCAATCTGGCCTTGTTCTTATTCAACTTTGCCAGCGCATCCCAGAGCGGTTCATTATGATTAATAGATTCAACATTATCCTTCATATAATTTTCAACACGGGGGGTTAAATCATTCAAAAACATAGGTGGTTCAACATTAAATCTATCAAGGATGTATTCTGTTTGAGGATTTAACTTTCCTGCTCTTACAGGGATATATTCACCGCCCTCAAATTTTTCTTTGAAATTAGCATATGCAATTGAAGATACAATAGCATCTGTATCGGGATTTTTATGACCAATTACATATTTTGTTTTTTGCACTTTACCTCCTATACCAGTTTCAATTTATAATACTTTTTTTTACCAACTCTAAGCATTAAAACACCCTCTTCATCAAAATCACTTTTATCCACGCTGTGGGCGAAATGCTCTATTCTTTCATCATTTACATATACCCCGCCCTGTTTTATTAACCGTTTTGCTTTTGATTTTGAATCGGTAATTCCCTTATCTGCCATAAGGTCTCTCAATCTTATTTCTTCTTTAACTTCTTCTTCTTTTACTTCAAACTCCGGAATCGCTTTTGCTTTCTTTTTATTTCCCTCAAATACGGCCCTTGAAGAATTTAAAGCTTTTTTCGCTTCTTCTTTTCCATGTACAAATTTGGTTGCTTCAAATGCAAGCTTTTCCTTGGCTTTATTTATTTTTTTGGTATTTTTCCATTTTTTCATTTTTTCGATTTCTCCAAGAGGCAAAAAAGTAAATATTTTCAGCAATTTAAATACATCTTCATCCTCAACATTTCTAAAATACTGGAAGAATTTATATGGAGAAAATTTGTCTGGATCAAGCCATACAGCTCCATCTTCGGTTTTTCCCATTTTTTTACCGCTGGCCGTGGTAAGTAAAGGATAAGTAAAGGCATTTACCTCCTGCTGCTCCATCCTTCTTATTAAGTCAACTCCGGCCAGAATATTCCCCCACTGATCGTTTCCTCCCATCTGCATAATGCAGCCTTCTTTTCTAAAAAGTGTTAAAAAATCATAGGCCTGTAAAATTTGATAATTAAACTCTATAAAGGAAAGTCCCCTTTCCAGCCTTATTTTATATGCTTCGGCAGATAGCATCCTGTTAACACTAAACTTGCTGCCGATTTCCCTTAAAAAATCTATATAATTCAAATCTTCCAGCCACTCTGCATTGTTTAATATTTTAGATTTCCCCTTATCAACATTCAGGAATTTCCCGATTTGTTCTCTCATATTTTTTGAATATTTACGGATGGTATCCTTGGTTATCATTTTTCGCATTTCGGTTTTCCCGCTTGGGTCCCCTATCATTGCGGTTCCCCCGCCCAAAAGGGCAATAGGAGAATATCCGGCATCTTCTATATGTTTCAAAGCTATTATCGGTATTAAATGTCCAATATGGAGAGAATCTCCAGTCGGGTCAAAACCCGTATAGCAGACTATTTCCTGTTTTTTATCAAAAATTTCTTCAATTTTTTCTTCATTTGTTATGCTTTCTATAAACCCTCTATTCTTTAATTTTGAAAACACTGTAGCCATTTAAGACTCCTCCCTTACTTACTATTTTCCCGCAATTAATTCTAATTGAATAAGAGGTAATATCAAGATTTTTTTGTTTCACAAAAAATCTCGGTAGAGATTTTAGAAATTAGTATCAGTATTAGTATCAGTATTAGAAAAATGTCATTACGAGGAAATCCCTCAGGTATTGACGAAGTAATCTCAAGAACTGCTTTGGTTTTACATTTAAG
>VSIX01000145.1 GCA_008086245.1 Candidatus Mcinerneyibacterium aminivorans | reverse complement strand
ATGATATATTGCATATGGATATTCAACTCTTATAGGTCGTGCCATAATATTTAAATATTAACATTTCTTTCAAAAGAATCAAGAACTTTGTATAAATGTGAAGACCTGACCCCGTTTGCCCACAAGCAGAATAAAAATGAAGCAGAAGTTATATTTAAATTTGATAATAATTAAAAAAGAATTGGATGGAAGAAATAGAAAAGTTTTATGATGATAATAATGTTGAATATGAATGGAGTCGTCTGGATGACCATAAATTAGAATTTGATATAACAAAAAAATATCTCGATCAGTATCTTTTTTCAAATTCTACTGTATTAGATGTCGGTGGGGGACCGGGGCGATATGCTTTTTATCTTACCAGCAAGGGACATGAGGTTTTCCTTGTGGATCTATCAGCTGAAAATATTAATCTGGCAAGAGAAAAAGCAGATGAAAAAGATATCGATTTGAAGGATTATATTCATTCGGATACTTTGAATCTCTCGAACCATATATCTGAAAGAATTGAAAGTCAGAAGGGATCAGGTCTTAACATTTATACATTCTTTTTTATAATCCCCTCTATTTTACTTTTTTTCTTACTCAACTCTTTATCACTTTTAAATTTTCCTTCAAATCTTTTAGTTTTCATTGAAACAGAGGTGTCCCTTATTTATATATTCTCTATTATTTTAAATCGTACAATTGACCATCGGCACTCGAAAATCGACAATCGAAATCCAGCAGAGCTGGATTTCTTGGTATCCTATTGGAATAAAGAGAATAGTAGCAGAATGAATATGTTATTATTAATAATAAGTGGGAGAAATGTTATTGAAAAAATATTTTAACTTTACAGGATAAGTATTTTTTCTTGACATTAAACCTTTAATGTGTGACCCCATTTGTTTTTGGGGAGTGAACTGGATAATAATTTCATATAAATATTAAATTTTAAAAAGTTTATAGAATCTTCTGGAGTTAAATTTATTTTTTTACTTTAACTTAGACTTTAGCTTTGACTAAAAATCTCTGCCCTAACTTATGTGTAAGCCCCGTCTGATTAAGATTTTTAAAACGAACACGAACAACGAACTAATTACACTGTAAATTTTTAAAACTTTCCCAAGTCCTAACCTAAAAGCTCAGTCTTATTCTTTATCTTAGTCTAAAAATTGCAAAGCAATTTTTAAATTTTACTTGGCAATTGTTCATTGGCAATCGACAATCGAAATCCAGCGGAGCTGGATTTCTTCAACCTGCCATAATGATAAAACATTCATACTTCCTGTAAAATAATCAAGAACTTTGTATAAATGTGTGACCCCTTTTATTTTGACCCCATATTTTATTTATTTTAGAATATTTTAAAAAAAGTTCTTGACTTTTTATATGATAGTATATATATTCTACCAATAAAGGAGAGAATATGAACTTAACCACTAAAAGTGAATATGCTTTATTATCACTTGTATATCTTGCAAAACATCCCGATGAACATACTAATATAAATAAAATTATAAAAAAATATAGTATCCCTAAAAAATATCTTGAAAAAATATTAACTGTTTTAAAACAGACCAGATACATTAAAACAAAAAGAGGACCAAAAGGTGGATACAAATTATCAAAAAAACCGGCCAATATTACACTTGCTGAAATTATTAGATTGATGGATGGAGCGCTTGCACCTACAGAGTCAGTAAGTAAATATTATTATTCGGAAACTCCGATATCTAAAGAGGAGAAATTAGTAAATATAATGAGTGAAATTAGAGATTATATATCCACTAAATTAGAAAAGACAACAATTAAAGATATAATTTAAAAAAATTAACATGAAAGGGAAATATGAAACTTATAATTTTATTACCAATTGCGTTTTTATGTGAGTTAATTGACTCCAGTCTGGGAATGGGATATGGAACTACTTTAACCCCTATACTGCTTTTAATGGGATTTGATCCTATAGATATTGTACCTGCAGTGTTAATGTCTGAATTTATTTCTGGGATTCTTGCTTCAACTTTTCATCATTCTATAGGAAATGTAAATTTCAAAAAAAAATCAAAAGATTTAAAAGTAGCATTAATTCTTGGTTTATTGTCAATTATTGGTGTTACAATATCTGTTTTTTTGAGTATTAATTTATCTGTTAAAATTATAAAAATAATAATTGGATGTATAATTTTATCCATGGGATTTATTATAATTTTGACATACAAGGTAAAACCAAAATTTTCCTGGACAAAAATTTCACTTCTTGGGATTATAGCTTCATTTAATAAAGGTATAAGTGGTGGTGGATATGGCCCCACAGTTATGGGGGGGCAAATACTTTCAGGAGTAGGTGTAAAAAATGCCGTTGGAATAACTGCATTAGCAGAGGGAATTACGTGTTTTGTGGGCTTTACTTTATATTATTTTTTAAATCCAGACATGAATCTATTTTTAGCACCATGGATTATGGCCGGTGCTGTTTTATCTGTTCCGATAGCTTCTAATTTGGTGAAAATATTACCTGAAAAAATAATAAAGCTTTTTATAGCTATAGTTATATTCTCATTAGGAATTTTAACATTATTAAAAGCATTTCACATTATTTAAAATGTAAATTATTTCATTCAAAATAATAAGTTAAAATTAATTTTATTAAGATACATAACCAAATAGGGTCAATATCAACTGAAATTTTCAATTTAAATCTTCTTTTGTTTTAATAGCTCATCATTAGGAATTCTATTTTTTAGATTACTTCTATTAATCATTTCTAGAATAAATTTTCTTGAATCAATATTTACCACTTTAAATAACAAAGTGATTTTTTGATTTTGATTCGGAATGAATTTTTGGAACTACTTGAAAAAAACGCAAAAGGGGTCAGGTCTTCACATTTATACATTGTTTTTTATAACATCCTCTATTTTACTCTTTTTCTTATTCAAACCTTTATCACTTTTACTCTTTTCTTTGAACCTTTTAGTTTTCATTGAAACTGAAGTATATCTTATGTTAAATAACTCCCCTATTTCTATTAGTTTCATACCTGTATATTTTTTTAATAAATATATAAACATATTTCTGTAATCATTCCCATAGCTTTTTTTATATAATTTTTCTTTTTTTATATCAAAGGTTTTTATCATAAGCTTTTCAATATCTTCTTTTTTTATAGGATTAATATTTACATTTGAATATTCTTCTAATTTTTTTTTGTCCTTATCTTCTCCAATTTTTTTTATTATTTTTTCTACAAATCTTTTTGATCCTAAAAGACCATTCATCCCATAGATTTCCTCTTTATCAATACCCCTATTCTCATCATACCATTCATAGATAAAATCTTTATATGCTTCTATATTTTCAAACTTTCTTAATATAAAATCCTTATCTACAATTTCATAATCTAATTTATCTATATATTCATTAAAACTGTTATATTTATAATCCTCTAACTTATCAACCATATCCGCCCTTAAAGGATTTAAATGTATATAACTGCTTAATGTTAAAAGATAGCTTTCATCCTCTATAAGAATTGATTTATACCTTCCCTGAAATACGGGTCCCACCATATCTTGTTTTGCCTTAACCCAGTTTGTATAACTGGCATTTAAGTAATGCATTGTTTTTGTAAGATTTCCAAGTGGCGTTCTAATTAATAAATGATAGTGATTATCCATTAAACAGTAACAGAATATTCCTATATTATATTTTTCTTT
>VSIX01000144.1 GCA_008086245.1 Candidatus Mcinerneyibacterium aminivorans | reverse complement strand
TATAATCAACACCTTTTCTCTTAATAAAAAAATAAGAATTAAATGCTGCAATAAAATTATGTTTTTTAATCCTGATGATATTATTTATATTACTAAAGATGGCAGGTATTCAATAATTAAGACAAAAAAAAAAGACTATCTCTGCAGTAAGCCTTTAAAATATTTTGAAAGTGAATTTGAAAAATATAAAATTATTAGAGTGCATAAGAGTTATCTTATAAATTTTAATTATGTGGATTATATAAAAAAAGAAAACTATAGGAATATAAAATTATATATTAAAAAATATGACCTACAAATTAAAGTTGGTGGGAAATATCTGGATAAAATAAAAAATTCACGTATTTATAACCTTAATTCACATATTCATAACATAAAAAGTTGATAAAATTTTATTAGATTTTATATTAAAAATGAAAATGATTTAGCTCATTATTATATTATATGAAAAAAGGAGGTGAAATTATGAAAAAATATATTAAACCAGAAGTTAATGAAAATGATGTTAATCCGAAAATGGCAGCTACACATAATGTATGTAATGTTTGTAATAATTGTAATGCTGTGTAAAAAAGAATAATTGTAAAGGGGGTGGAATTTTAAATGAGAAAAAAGAATTATGTCAGTCCATTATTAAAAACAAGAAATAATAATCGGAAATCTATGGGGAAAGGTACCGATAATATTTGTAACAGATGTTATCAAGTATAATTATTGGAAATATTGGTTAATATTAATTAATTAGAATGTCTAATAAAAGATAAATTAAAAAACAATTATGATGATTAGAATATACTATATAGATAGAAATTACATAATATTATATGGTTTTTAACAAATTAGTTAACATATGTTGTGATAATTGGTTTAATTAGATAAATTGAATTTAAAGAGCTCGTTATAAGTGAAAGGAGGTGGAATAATGAATAAATATAAAAAACCAAAAGTTAATAAAAATAATGTTAACTCAAAAATGGCAGCTGCAGATAATGTATGCAATCTTTGCAAAATTTGTAATGCAGTTTAAGTTTTAGGGCACGGAAGTGAAATTTTTAAAAAAAGGAGGCAAAAGCCTCCTTTTTTTAATAAAAGGAGTTATAATGAAAAATATTAATATAATGTGGAATATATCAACAATATGCAATTTTAATTGTGATCATTGTAGTTATGCAAATAAAATTACGAATAAAAATTTTTTGAACAAAAATCAAATTTTTAAAATAATAAAAAAGTTAAATGATGCTCAAAAAAAAATTGATAAGGATATCAAAGTAGGCTTGATTGGTGCAGAACCTACACAATTAACATTTTTTAAAAAAGTTGTAAAAAAATTATATTATTCCAATTTAAAAATCGGGATAACCAGTAATGGGGGTAAAAAAGGAAAAATTATTGAAGTCTTACCATATATAGATGAATTAACTATAAGTTTAGATGGCCCAACAAAGAAATATCATGAGATAACTAGGCCAAAAGGGTCTTTTAAAATTGTGTCACAAAATATTAAGGAGATTAGTAAAAAAATAAAAAGTATGGATAAAGAGATCTTGTTCTCAATTAATTGTGTAATAAATAATAAAAATTATATAGTAATAGATGAAATGATTTCATTTGCAAAAAATTTAGGTGTTGATAGTATTAATTTATTACAAAATATTCCTATTGGAAATGCTAAAGAAAAGGATTATGAATTAGAGGTAAAAAATCATCTTGAATCAGTAAAAAAAGTTGCTCAGGAATATAGTAAAAAAAGCAAATCTATTTCAATCAATGCACGTTTTACTCGTCCTTTAGCTAAAGATTATTCAAAAAAAGTTTTAGGACTCGATTTTCCTAAACACATTCATGGTTGTGGGGCTGGAAGTTATTTTGGATTAATAACTAAAGAAGGAAATTTATATCCTTGTGATAGGTTTGATCCAAATGTTTATAAGGAAAAGTATTTTGGGGAACAAAATTATTCTTTGTTAGATAAGAAATTTTTTGAAATATGGAATATGAAATTATTTCATCATTCTTATACTATTGAAAATAAAAAAGAAACTTTTTTAAATTACTATCCATGTATGAATTGCAAATATTTAGGTATAGATTGTACACCTTGTCCAGCTCAATTAATACAAGAGAATAAATTTGGGCATTCCATAATATGTGAAGCTTTTTTAGAAAAAATATATGAGGAGGATAAATATGAAGAAAAACATTGTAAAGAAAGAAGGTATTAAATTAACAATTAATAATGAAAAAGCTAAATTATACAATCCTTATAATTTAATGGAATTGAAATTAAATAGAACAGGAATTTTAATTTGGAAAATGTTAGATATTTACAATACTAAAGAAAAGATTGTTAAAAAAATAATTATATTATATAGAATAGTAAATGAAGGGAAAATTCAGGAAGTTAAAAAAGATATTAAGTTAGTAATAAAAAAATTTATAAATTATGGATTTTGCTATTATGAAAATTAGGAAGTATTTTAAAAAAGTATTTCGTATATCCAAGAAGCATTTTTTAAAAGATCAAGTTTTAGTTATTATTATCAATAGTATTAGTATATTAATAGCTGGAATATTCCCTTTTTTATTAAAGGATTTTATAAATGAAATACAGAATGAAGCAGTTAAATATGAAATTATAAAAATAGGTTTGTTGTTAGTTCTTCTTTCATTGATAAATAGATCTTTCAGTTTTTGGGGTAATTATTTATTTCAAAAATTATCAGTAATGGGGAAAAAGTTTTTACAAATCAAACTTTTTTCACATTTGTTAAAATTGCCCTATAAATATTTTATGAAGAGAAAAAAAGGAGTTATTAGTTCCAAAATTTTATCAGATTGTGACATCTTAGGTCAATCAATGGCTATATCTATACCTATGTTAATTATAAATGTAATACATTTAGTTGTAGTAATAACTGTGCTTATAATATTAAATGTAAAACTATTTTTAATTACATTAGTATCGGTTCCAATTTATATCGGGATATTTAAATATTTAAACAAAAAAATAAGAGAATATCAAATGCAGGAAAGAAAAAAATATGAACAAGTTTCTGAATCTATAAGAGAAAATTTAGCTGGAATTAAAATGATAAAAGGGCATAAAATTGAAGATTTTGCGAAAAATAATTTTATATCAATTTTAAATAAGTGGGTAAGGAAAAGTATTAAAAATTTAAAATTTCAATTACTTCAACGAGATTCAACTACAGCTATTATGAATGTAACTCCAATAATTATCTTGATAATTGGAGGGCTTTATATAATAGAAGGGAGCTTGAATTTTGGTGGTGTAATTGCCTTTTATACCTATTTAGGGTCATTATTTTCTCCTGCACAAAATTTAGTTGAATGGAATAATGGACTGCAACAATCCATTCCCATGGCTCAAAGAGTATTTGGAATATTAGAAAAAGATAGTCAAAATAATAATTTAATTGAAATAACTGACATTACAAATTGGAAATTAAAGATTAAAAATTTGGATTATTTGTATAAGAACAAAAAGGTGTTAAAAAATATAAATTTAAATTTAAGTTCAGGGGGTATAATAGGATTAGTAGGGGCTTCTGGTGCGGGGAAAACAACACTTATTGATTTGATTATTGGTTTTATAAAACCCAAAAAGGGCAATATATATATTGAATATGATAATAAAAAAGTAAAATTTCCCAAAAAAATTAAAAATTTCATTGGTTATTGTGGTCAAAGAGATTTTGTATTTCAATTTTCCATATATAAAAATATATGTTTAAATAAAGATTATTCTATGAAAAAAATTAAAAAAATATTAAAAATAGTAAAAATATGGAATTTCGTTCGAAGTTTGGAAAATGGGATAGAAACAAAAATTGGTGAAAATGGAGCAAAATTATCTGGTGGGCAAAAGCAGAGAATATTATTAGCAAGAATGCTTATTAAGAATCCCCAAATTATATTGTTAGATGAAGCAACTTCGATGATAGACACTAGAATTGAAACTAAAATTATTCAAAATATAAAAAAACATTATAATAATAAGTTAATTGTTATAATTTCTCATAGATTATCTACTATTCTCCATAGTGATAGGTTAATAGTATTAAAAAATGGGGAAATTGTATGTAAAGGTAACCATCATAAATTAATTAAAAATTGCTCTGAATATCAGCACTTATATGAAAAACAATATATTAAATGAAAGGGATTATTATGAAAAAAATATTTTTTATAATTCTAGTAGTTTTTATTATAGCGAACTGTAATTCAAATTTAAATAAGTATGATAAGAAGAAAAAGGAAGGCTATACAATCATAGAAAATGCTATAAAAAAACCTAAACTAAAAAAATTAAATTTGATTTCCAAGAAAAAATATAAAAAAAATAATTTATTATATAATTGGGAAATTAATAATTTAGGAAATTATTTTCATTATAAAAAAAAAGGAAATAAGACTTTTTTTATCATTAGAAATAAAAAACATGAATTAATTGCCCAAAAAAGAAAAATAGAGGGGAAAGGTCCAGGAGAAGTATTATGGATAGCTTCTAATTTGATGAATAATAATAAGATATATTATGTTGATGGGTATAAACAGTCTGTAGAGATTTTTAATTATAAAGACAGATTTAAATATATAGATACACTTTTAATAAATGATTTTCAGGTTTATTCGGGAACTACACAATTTATGAAATCATCAAATAGTTATTATTTTGCTGGTGTAATGCCCTATCTCCTAGTTAAATTAAATGAAAATTTTAAAGTTGTAAAAAAAGTAAAACCAAAAAATAAAACTAGAAAAGAATTGACTACCTATAATCTTTGTAGAACTGATTTTGATTCAGAAAAGAATATTTATCTTGTTTTTACTGGTAAGAAAAATAAATTAGAAATTAGAAAATATAATAAAAATTTAGAATTAATTTGGATAAATAAAATTTTTGATTCAAATAACAAAAAGCTTTCTCCTGAGATGTTTACGTATAAAGGAGACGATGGAGGCAAACATTTTCAAATGGGTGGTTCAATGAATGCAAATGCTATAGAATTATATGAGGGTAATTTGTATTTGTTAAGAGCTGCAGGAGGAAATAAAACTTATAAAAAAACTGACGAAAAATTAATAAAAAATACATATAAAATTAAAGATATAAAAAATCCTTATATAGATGTTTATGACTCACAAAATGGAAAATTTATTTATAGAATTAGTTGTGACTTTTTGAAAACCAATTTAAATTATAAAATGAAAATTATAAATGATTTATTTTATTTTGCTTCACAACCTAATTTTGATAATAAAAAATTGCAAAAAGGAAGCAATCAAATACTAAAGGCAAAATTAAATATCTAAAGTTAATAAAAAAATATTAAATAGAAAAGAAATACTGAAAATTTGTGATGATATATATGAATTAAAAGATAAAAGACTTCTTCCAAAAGAGTATAAAGCTCAAGCAATTAATGTTGGAAACAATTAGTTTTAGTAATTAGGTTCAAGTTGAATTT
>VSIX01000143.1 GCA_008086245.1 Candidatus Mcinerneyibacterium aminivorans | reverse complement strand
GATATTGATGATGTAATAGATGCGCTGATAGAGCATCAGCAGGAAGAGAAGCTAGAAGAGGCGGGTCTTTAGTGAGTGATATCTGGACAGTTGAAAAACTACTCGAATGGTCCAAGAAATATTTAAAGAAATATAATGTTAAAAATCCAAGAATTAGCTCAGAGAGGCTTTTAAGCGAAATTCTTAATACAAAGCTAATGGGTGTATACTTAAATTACGACAAACCCCTTGATGAAGAGGAGCTTTCAAAATATCGGGAATTTATAAAAAGAAGGCGGGAGCATGAACCTGTACAGTATATTTTGAACAAAGTACATTTTATGGGACTTGAATTTCATGTTGAGAAGGGGTGTTTTATACCCCGGGATACTACAGAAGGGTTGATAAATATCATTACAGATGATATAAATGAAAAATATAAAAATGAAAATGTGAAAATTCTTGAAATTGGCGGGGGATCAGGGGCTGTTGCTATATCAATAGCAGAGTTTTCAGAAAATGTTGAAATAGATATACTCGAAAAAGAAAAAATACCACAAAATGTAATAGAAAAAAACACTGAAAAATATGAATTAACTAACAATATTAATTTGATAAAAGAGGATTATTTTGAATATTCTGATTTGGATTATGAAAAATATGATATAATTGTTTCAAATCCTCCTTACATTTCTGAAAAGGAAAAAAACGATCTTGATAAAGAAGTTCTGGATTATGAGCCACATGAAAGTCTTTTCGGAGGAGAGGATGGATTGGATTTTTATAGAAAATTTGTAAAAGAAATTGATAAGTTCAAAAAAGATACTTTTATATATCTTGAATTTGGATATAATCAAAAAAAAGATATAAAAAATATTTTTTCTCGTTGGCAAACGGAGTTTTTTAAGGATATAGATAAAATTGATCGATTTGTAAAAATAAAAAAGTGAGGTGAATGTTATGGTAAATAACAAAACTCCAAAACAGACAGTTGAGCATTTGAACCAATATATTATTGGTCAGAATAAAGCAAAAAAATCAATAGCAATTGCTTTGAGAAATAGATGGAGAAGAAGACAGCTTGATGAGGAATTACGTGAAGAAGTATTACCAAAAAATATTTTAATGATAGGTCCTACCGGGGTGGGAAAGACTGAAATTGCAAGAAGATTGGCAAACATGGCTGATGCACCCTTTCTAAAAGTTGAGGCTTCCAAATTTACGGAAGTTGGATATATGGGAAGAAATGTTGAATCTATGATAAGAGATCTTGTTAGAACAGCTGTTAACAATCTAAAGGAAAATAGAATTAAGGAATTAAGACCCGAGGTTGAGGAAATCGCCGAAGAAAGAATTCTTGATTTGTTGCTACCAAATACCTCTGAGGATGAATTGGAAGATCATGAAGAATTTGATAAAGGTGATGAAACCGAAGAAGGTATTGATAGAAAAGACCAGCAAATAAAGAAAAGTAAAAGAGAAAAATTTAAAAATACAAGAGAGAAGTTTAGAAAAATGTTTAGAGAGGGTAAGCTTGATGATAAAATTGTGGAGTATAAGGTAAAAAAATCAGCTTCTCCCCAAATTGGTGTTCTCTCAAATGCGAACTTCGAACAGATGGGAATAGATATTCAGGACATGTTGAGCAATATGATGCCAACTAAGAAAAAAAGAACAAAAATGAAGGTTAAAGATGCATACGAAAAAATTATAAATGAGGAAACGGAAAAGAAGATTGATATGGATGCTATAGGTCAGGAAGCTAGAAATCATGCGGAAAATTCCGGAATTATATTTATTGATGAAATAGATAAAATAGCCGGCCGTGAAGCCAAAGGAAAAGGCCCGGATGTTTCCCGTGAAGGTGTACAGAGGGATATGCTTCCTATAGTTGAAGGCTCTACTGTTTATACAAAATATGGTTTTGTTAAAACCGACCATATACTTTTTGTTGCGGCAGGAGCATTTAATGTTTCAAAGCCCAATGATTTAATACCTGAACTTCAGGGGAGATTTCCCATTAGGGTGGAATTGAATTCCTTAAGCCAGCATGATTTTTCGCGTATTCTCAAAGAACCCAGAAATTCGTTAATTAGACAGTATCAGCATCTTTTAAGAACCGAAGATGTGGAGTTAGTCTTTACCGATGAAGCTATTGATAAAATAG
>VSIX01000142.1 GCA_008086245.1 Candidatus Mcinerneyibacterium aminivorans | reverse complement strand
GAAGGACAGGCTAATTTAAAAGTAGAAATCAAAATAAATAATAAAGATATTAGCAAGATTAAAAAGGGACAAAAGTTAAAATATAAATTTTTAACCTATGATTACTCCGATTATGGTGTTTTAGATGGAAAAGTTTATAAGATTTCACAAGATGCCTTTTTAACAAAAAAGCAGGCTTTTTATAGAGCATACGGTTCCTTAAACAACACTGTTATTAAAAATAAGAAAAATCAGATAGTCGGTAAAATTAAACCGGGAATGATTTGTGAAGTAAGTTTTATCCAAAAAAGACAAAAAATATTATTTGTAGTTTTAGAAAAGCTTAAATTCTGGGAGGAGGGACCTAAAACAAGATAATGAATATCTCAAAAAATATTTATAAGTGGCTTGTAGTTATATGTTTACTTGTATTTCTATCATCTCTTATATTTGGCTTTTTTTATTTTCTAAAAATTAAGAATAGATATGAGAGCAAAGTTTTTTCTTTTAATTACCCCGAAAACAAAAAACTATCCTTTGGTAAAAAAGGTGTTTATTTCTTTTTTTCGAAAAATATTAAAACGATTACAATAAAAAAAGATAAGGGAGAAATTGAAATATTTGACAATATAGATATCCCGGAATTCAACCTATTAAATAATAAGCCATTAGAAAAAATAAAAGTAGAAAAGAATACCCGAGTTTTACTTGAAAGTAAAAGTAAAGGTGAAATTCGTGTAATAAATAATTTTAATAAATTTGTTGAAGAGACCCTTGAGGGGAAGGTATTTGTTTTTTTCATAATGATTGCATTTTCTTTTGTATTTGGACTTTTTTCTTTAACAGTTTTCTTTTTGTCCGAAAATAAAAATTAATTTAAGAGTGATATTATGAAAAAAATTAATTTGATGATAATATTTATTTTTATTGTTATAAGTTTAAATGGGATAAATTTGAAACAGGCTTATAAAATAGCCTTGAAAAATAGTTCAGAATTAAAGAAACTTAAAGTAAAAGGGGAAATTAATAATTTAAATAAAACTAATACTTTAATGAATTTCTTTCCCAACATAAATTATAGTTATGATTACAGTAAAGATAAAATACAGACTTTAGAAGGAAATAATTTAATTCAAAAAGCACATAATTATTCAGTTAGCTTATCCACCCCAATTTTCTATACAAATAAAAATTTTCTATTGTATCAAACCTATTCAATTAATTCAGAAATAAACAAAAATAATAAAAAAATTATAAAAAATGAAATATTTTTAAAAACATTAAATTACTATTTGGATGTGCTGAAAAATAAAGAAAAATACCAATTCTGGAAATATGAGGTAAAAAGTTCCAAAAAACTTTTAATGAAAGCAAAAAAGATGTACAGGCAGCAGCAGATTATTAAATTAGATATGTTGGAGAATAAATATTATCACAGCTATGCAAAAT
>VSIX01000141.1 GCA_008086245.1 Candidatus Mcinerneyibacterium aminivorans | reverse complement strand
GAATATCCCAAAAATTTTAGAAAACAGTCATCCTGAATTTATTTCCAGACAAGTCTGTCCCATAAGAAAGGGAAGGATCTACTCTAAAAGACTATATATCAATCAATTATAGAAGATGCTGAAACAAGTTCAGCATGACTTATTTATTAACATTCCTATATAATATTCAAATTATTTATTTCTTTACAGTCTGGATTGCCAATTAACAATAGTGCCCTGATGAAAAACCATCTGCCATCTACCATCAATATTTTTCCATATAGAACTCCGCAAAGAATATTCTTCATTGTTATTTTTATATTTAATTAAACTGAATCTTGACTGTACAATATTTTTTTCAAGAATCTTAATCTTAAAATCTTTTATCTCCATTTTTATATTAGTTTTACCCCTAGTTAAGCTACTTATCACCTGTTTCTTATCAACAATCCTTCCGGAGCTGCAGTATTCAACAAAGTCTTCGGAGAGCAGCCTTTTCAGCTGCTTTCCGGAGCTTCGGATTTCGGGTATTAAAAGTTTATTTTCTAAAGATAGTATTTTATTCTTAAGCTCTTCTTTCTCTTTCATTCGAAATCCCCAATATCTTTTAAGTAGCAGTCGAATTCAGGTTTCTATCTTCAAAAATCTTTTTCAATCCAAATAAACCCGCTGCTAAAATAATCAAAGAAATGACCATAACATATATATCACCTGAGCTTGTTTCGGCAATCTCCTCAAAATCGGTCAGCTGAACACCGATAATAGGTATCAAATTATAGGCAAAATGTGTAAATATTGCCAGAATTAAGCATCTGGTTTTATAATATATAAAAGCAAAAAACAGTCCGGCCAAAAATGTGGGTAAAAGCTGAGCAAGCGTTCCATGGCTTATAGAAAACATCAGTGTTGCAGTTATAAAAGCTACTGGAACAGTATTATTTGAAAGAATACCGTCCAGAATAATCCCCCTGAAAATTATTTCTTCAAAAATAGGAGCCATTATAAGGGCAAATATTATTGCAGTATTTCCCCTGAAAGCCTTAAACAGATCGGGATTGGAAATATCGGGTCCAAAAATAATCTTCTGAAACTTACCGGCAAATAATGCAAGTGCAGGAGCGGTTATGGCTATAAGCCCCATGAGCTTACCGCTAATTTTTTCTGTGTTTTTAAATAAGAATTTGCTTAACTTTACTTCCCTGCTTTTAATTGTTATAAGTGTTAAAACAAGTGCAGATGCTACCACAGCAAGCATGGATAAATAAACCTGATTTGATTTAATTATATTCTGTACCTGTTTCCCTATCTGATCGGGATCACCTGCACCGCCTGCTCCAAGAACTGCTCCCAAAATAATTGCTGCTGCAAATGTAACAGCAAAAATTATAATTACATGAAGAAAAAAAAGCAAAATTGAACTTTTAAAATCCGGATAATATCTTTTTTCCTGGTTTTTCATATACTCCCCCTCTGTTGAAATCAGCATAGCTGATTTCAAAATTAAGAATTAAGAAATAAGAATTAAAAATTGTATAAACCAATACATTCATTTCCCCTAAAAAAACTATCATTAAACAATCTCATATTCAACTCAAAATCATTCTTTTTAAAAATACATTTTTTATCTTACAACACACAAAGAAATCAGCATAGCTGATTTCAAAATTAAGAATTAAGAAATAATAATTAAAAATTGTATAAACCAATAAATTCATTTTCCCCAAAAAATCTATCATTAAACAATCTCATATTCAACTCAAAATTATTCTTTTTAAAAATACATTTTTTATCTTATAACACACAAAGAAATCAGCACAGCTGATTTCAAAATTAAGGATTAAATTCTAAAATTTCCATCTAATCCTTTTAAAAAATTTACAGCTGATTTTATTTTATATTAGTAATTTAATATTTCAAGAAATTAAAAAATCGCTGCGTGATTTTTTAGTATCAATATCAGAATAAGTATGAGAAAAAACATTTAAAAGTAGATTCAAAGTAGTTCTTGAGATTACTTCGTTATAAAAAATCTCTTCGAGATTTTAGTAAGTAGCAGTCAAATTATCAAAAATAATTTGAAATTGAAAATTGACAATGCAGGCTGTAAAGAAATAGCAACTAAATAATGAATATCCAAAATTTTTAGAAAACAGTCATCCTGAATTTATTTCAGGATCTACCCTAAAAGACTATATATCAATCAATTATAGAAGATGCTGAAACAACCCTGAAACAAGTTCAGGGCATGGTTTTTTCAGCATGACTTATTTATTAACATTCCTATATAATATTCAAATTATTTATTTCT
>VSIX01000140.1 GCA_008086245.1 Candidatus Mcinerneyibacterium aminivorans | reverse complement strand
TAACTAAAGAATAAAACCTTAGAAAAAAATTAAAAATCCATTTTTTTATAATCGAAAATCAATTAACAATTTTTAATGAGGATTCCAACACTGCGCTTAAACTTCCATCAGAATTTATATAAATGTCGTATTGCGAATCTCAAAATATCAATTTTGGAAATCACGATAGTGATTTTAAGATCTTCTATGGAATAATTTTTAAGTATTTACCGCTTTTGATCTTAATCTAAAAAGTCTCGGTACTAACTTATGGATCGGCATTGTCTTATAGAGATTTTTCAATTTTCATCTTTTATCTTTCAATTTGAAAAAATCACGGGGTGATTTTTTCATAGATTGATATATAAAAAACCTGTGATATAATTAGTTGAAAAGGAGGCTAAATATGGAAAAAATCGAAAAATTGCTTCAAAAGTTGGAAGATAACCCTAACAATGTTGATCTGCTGCTGCAGATAGCCGAAACTTATTATGATAAAGAGGATTTCAAAAATTCCATTCGATTTTATCAGAGAATAACCGAACTTGATGAAGAAAACGAGAAAGCCTATTTTAATTTAGGTGCGATATACGGCAAGTTAGCCCTTGAGGATATACAGGTTGATGAATACTGGGAGGACCATACAGATGAGGAAGACTTTTTTGAAAACGCGATAAAAAATTATATGAACTGTGTGGAAATAAATCCCGAAAATAAGTATGCATATAACAATCTCGCTATAATATATGATGCTCTTGACTGGCAGGATAAAGCAAAAGAAATGATAGAAAAATCCCTCGAGATAGATCCCGGCCAGGATGATTTAAGAGATATGTTAAATGAACTGGAGTTATAAATAATAGACTATGTCCAGATTAAAAGTTGTTTCTGATTTTGACCCCCTGGGTGATCAGCCTAAAGCTATAGAGAAATTAACAAAAAATTATAATCGTGATAGAAAAAGGCAGACCCTTCTGGGTGTAACCGGTTCGGGGAAAACATTTACATTTTCCAAAGTAATTGAAAATCTCAATAGGCCGACTCTTGTTTTAAGTCATAATAAAACACTTGCTGGACAGCTTTATACTGAACTTAAAGGATTTTTCCCCGATAACAAGGTGTGTTATTATGTAAGTTATTTTGATTACTATCAACCGGAAGCCTATGTTCCTCAGACAGATACCTATATTGAAAAGGATTCATCAATAAATGAAGATATTGATAGAATGAGGCTTGAAGCAATTACTTCACTTTTAACCAGAAATGATGTTATAGTTGTAGCAAGTGTATCTGCTATTTACAGTGTGGGGGCACCTGGTGATTATAAAAGGGGAGCAGTAGTTTTACAAAACAACAGCAAAATAAAAAAAATGGAGCTGATCCGCAAATTTATCGATATCTATTATGAGAGAAATGACATGGGATTTTTTAAGGGGGATATTAGAAGCCAGGGGGATACTGTTGATGTATTTCCTCCTTATGAGAATAATCCTGTAAGAATTACGATGTGGGGGGATGAAATCGATTCAATTTATTATTTTGATTATCTTACAGGGAAAAAGATTGAAGAGGTTGACAGTGTACGGATTTTTCCCGCAACTTACTATGTTACTTCGGAGAGGGATATAAACAAGGTAATAGCTAAAATAAAAAAAGAAATGAAAGAGCGCGTTGCCGAACTGGAAAAAAAAGATAAAATTCTTGAAGCCCAGAGATTGAAGATGAGAACCAATTACGATATTGAGATGCTTCAGGAGATAGGATACTGCAAGGGAATTGAAAATTATTCAAGGTATTTAACCGGGAGAGAAGAAGGTGAAAGACCCTTTGTTCTTCTGGATTATTTCCCCGATGATTATTTAACAATTATTGATGAAAGTCATATGACTGTTCCGCAGATACATGGAATGTACAGGGGGGATAGAGCAAGAAAAGAAAAGCTAGTGGAACATGGTTTTAGGCTTCCTTCTGCTCTTGATAATCGACCTTTAACTTTCGATGAATTTGATAAGCTGCTTGATAAAGTTATGTATGTTTCTGCTACCCCTGCAGATTATGAACGTGAAATTAGTGATAATATCGTAGAACAGATAGTTAGACCGACCGGATTGCTCGATCCCGAAGTGGAAGTAAGAGAAACTGAAGGACAGATTTATGATTTAATGGAAGAAGCTAAAAAAACAATAAAAAATGATGAAAAGATTCTTGTTACCACCCTCACCAAGAAGATGGCGGAGGATTTGACTTCTTTTTTAAAGGAAAAGGGGTTAAAGGCCGAGTATTTGCATTCTGAAATTGGCACCATGGAAAGAATAGAAACACTTAATGATTTGAGAACCGGCAAATATGATATAATAGTTGGAATTAATCTTTTAAGAGAGGGGATGGACCTTCCTGAAGTTTCCAGGGTAATGATTCTGGATGCCGATAAAGAAGGCTTTCTTAGGTCCTACAGGGCTCTTATTCAGGTGGGAGGAAGAGCAGCAAGAAATGTAAACGGAAGGGTTATAATGTATGCAGATAAAATAACAGATAGCATGCAGAAAATGATTGATGAAACAAATAGAAGAAGAAAAATACAGAAGAAATTCAATGAAGAACATAACATTGAACCAAAAACAATTCAAAAGGAGGTTAAATATTCATCTCTTCTTGAATATAGATCCTCTGATAGAGAAAAGAAGAAGTACAAATTTAATGTAGATAATATAGATCATGAAAGCATCCCCAAAATGATTGAAGAACTTAGATCATTAATGCAGGAAAAAAGTGACAAGCTGCTTTTTGAGGAAGCTGCAGAAATAAGAGACCAGATATATAAATTAAAGGAAAAATGGGAAGAAGATATTAGAATTTAATTAAAATAGGAGGATAGCGAAGATGGGATTAAATCCTGATAAAATATTACATTTAATCGATTGGGCTCTAAAGGAAGATTTGGGAGAGAACCTTGAGGATATTACTACAGATAATCTTTCAGCTGATATAGATCAAACTGCTGTACTTATAAATAAAGAACCTCTGGTTGTTGCAGGAATAAAAATAGTCGAATATGTATATAAAAGAATAGATGACAGGGTTGAAATCAGGTATATGGTTGAAGATGGAGAGTATATAAAAAACAAAAAAACTCTGGTAGAAATTAAGGGAAGAGCCTCCTCGCTGCTTAAAGGGGAAAGAATAGCACTTAATTTTTTTCAGAGGATGTGTGGCATTGCCACCAAAACCCGGGATTTAGTTAAACATTTAAATAATAAAAATATAAAAATCGCAGATACAAGAAAAACCGTACCCGGTTACAGATACATTGATAAGTATTCGGTTAGAATGGGTGGAGGTATAAATCATAGATTGAATTTAAACGATATGGTTATGATAAAGGATAATCATAAAAGTATAGAAGGCGGCCTCAAAAAAGCATATAAAAAGATAAAAAATAGCGTTCCCTTGAGCAAAAAGATAGATGTAGAGGTTGAAACGATTTATGAAGCTGAGGAGGCTGCTAAACTGGGAGCAGATATTATAATGCTTGATAATATGACCAACGAGCAAATCAAAAAATCCGCTAAAATCATACGCGGTATAAATGAAAATATTATAATTGAAGTGTCGGGAGGAATAGATAGAAATCGATTGAGGGGGTTGACAGATTTGGATATAGATGTGATTTCGATGGGAGCATTAACTCATTCGGTATCGGCTTCGGATATTAGCATGAAAATTTCAAATTAAACCGAAACTCTTTTGAATAACTTGCATCTAATATAATGAGTATGAATAATGATGTAGTTCAGCAAATAATGGACAGAATTAATATTGTAGATTTTATAAATAGATATGTGGATGTAAAAAAAGTGGGAAAAAATTATATGGCCGTTTGTCCCTTCCACGATGATAAGGGACCTTCACTCTCTATTAGTGAGGATAAAGGTCTTTTTCATTGCTTTGGATGCGGAGCTTCGGGAAATGTAATAAATTTTTTGATGCAGTATGATAATGTTGAATTTAAAGAAGCACTTAAAAGATTAGCAAAAGAAGCAAATATTGAGTTAAAATACGATAAAAAGAAAAAAAGCAAATTTGATCGTTTTTATGAAATCAACAGCCTGGCAGCTGAGTACTATCACAATAATTTAGTAAATTCTACTGCGGGAAAGAAAGCATTAAGTTATCTAAAAAAACGGGGTATAAATAAAAAAATAATAAAGAAATTCAAGCTGGGTTTTGCTTTTGATGACTGGCACGGGCTGTATAATTATTTAAAAAGGAATAAAATAAAATTTAAAAATATGCAGAAACTGTCTATTGTGAGGCAGTCGAATGATAGAAAATATGATTTTTTGCGAAACAGGGTGATTTTCCCTATTTTTGATAGAAAAAACGATGTTATAGGATTTGGTGGAAGAATTCTAAAAAAGGATGAAAAACAGCCCAAGTATTTAAACATCGGCGAGACTCCGCTTTTTAAAAAATCGGGTGTTTTATATGGATTTAACGCTACAAAGCGGAACATTTACAGGGATAAAGAACTTATATTGGTAGAAGGATACATGGATTTTCTGACGATGTATCAGTACGGCATAGAGAATTGTGCTGCCATACTGGGAACCGCTTTTACAAAAAAGCACAGAGAAATTGTGGAGAATAGAATAAATGATATATATCTATTTTTTGATAGCGACCAGGCTGGAAGGAAAGCAACTATTAGATCTTTAGAAATTATCTTTGATAGTTCTATAAGTCCCTATGTGATTGAGAATAATACGAGCAAGGACCCCGATGAGCTATTAAGGGAAAATGGAGAAGAATTATTTTATGAGTTGAAAGAAGACGCAGAAGACGGTTTCAGCTTCTATATGAATTATAAAACAAAGAATATCGACATGGATAATCCGAATCAGAAGGTGAGAGTTTATAAAAACATAAAAAATAAACTTTATGATATTTCCGATAAAGATTTAAGACATGCATATTTGAAAAAGCTTGCAGATTACTTCGGGTTTGATTATAACAAATACTATAAAGCAGGATATAAAAAGGTGAGACCAAGAAAATTCTATCCAAGAAATGAGGTACTGCTTGTTATGTTTATTCTGGAAAAAAAGGAGTTTGCAGAGAAGATATTTGATTTGAAATCAAAGCTGGGAGTTTATGTAACCGATGAAAATATACTGAATCAAATTCGTAAGCTTTACAAATTGTATCATAACGGAAAAGAGCTTTTTGTAAAGGGTAATGTGAGTATATTCATTAACGATGATAAGCTTAAAAAGCAGATCTTTGAATATACTATAGCAAATAAGTTTGAGCTAAATAAAAAGAATTTGAATAGTTTAATTGGAGAAATAAATAGAATTGCAAAAATTAAGCAAAACAAGGAGGTGTAACGTTGGGTAAAAAGAAAAAGATGTCTAAAGAAGAAGTAATGGACATGATAATTAAGGAATCGGAGAAGAAAAACGGTATTACCTATGATGAATTAAACGATTTAATACCGGATGAGGTAGTGTCTCCTCAATTTTTTGAAAAAGTAATCTCAAAGTTGCAGGAAAAAGGGTTGCTCAATGAGGAAGAAGAAGGTGAAGAAAAAGAACTCGATGAAGATATTTTAGAGGATGCCCTCAAGAGCAACATTAATGATCCCGTTAGATTGTATCTTCGCGAAATGGGTAAGGTGCCCCTTCTGGATAAAGAGGGCGAAGTAAGAGTGTCAAAAAAGATAGAAAAAGGTTATGATATTATAAAAGAAAATCTTTACAAACTCGACTTTGTTGTTACTGAACTCGGAAAAAGAATGAAAAGATGCGAGAAAAACCACTGTGAAGATGTGGTAAGCATGGAATACAGCGATATAAATAATCAGGAAAAACAGGAAGAATACAAAAAATACATTTTTAAGCAGTTCAATCTTATTCAATCGATAAATGAAGAAATTCAGGAAACAAAAGAAAAAATTAAAAATACAGAGGATGAAGATGAAGAAGAAAAATTAAAAATGCTTCTTGAAACCAAAAGAGAAAGACAGAGAGCTGCAATTGAGGAACTTGACTTAAACAACGACCAGGTGGAAGCACTGACCACCAGATTCAAAATTCTGATGTCCAAATTAAAGGATCAGGAACGCGAACTGGAAAAAATGAAGATGAAGGATAATGTCGAGGAGTTTGAAGTTAAAGGAATAGAAGAAAGCATAAATACAACTGTTAACAGGCTGGGAATGACCAGGAAAAAGCTGGATATGATTCTTTTAAATGTTAATAAGGGAATAAGAAAAGTAGAGAAAGCTAAAAAGCATTTGATTAGTGCAAATGTTAGACTTGTGATAAGCATTGCAAAAAAGTATACGAATAGAGGTCTGCAGTTTCTGGATTTAATTCAGGAAGGAAATATGGGCCTCATGAGGGCCGTTGAAAAATTTGATTATAAAAAGGGATACAAGTTTTCTACCTATGCAACATGGTGGATTAGACAGG
Organism: Candidatus Mcinerneyibacterium aminivorans; assembly: GCA_008086245.1. Lineage (GTDB taxonomy): Bacteria > Macinerneyibacteriota > Macinerneyibacteria > Macinerneyibacteriales > Macinerneyibacteriaceae > Macinerneyibacterium > Macinerneyibacterium aminivorans. Next base: position 4,021 of record VSIX01000140.1, on the reverse strand, counting down.
CTATTACAAGGGCAATTGCGGATCAGGCAAGAACCATTAGAATTCCGGTTCACATGATAGAAAATATAAATAAGGTAAATAAAGCTATAAGAATTTTCAAACAGGAAAGAGGTAAGGAACCTACAAATAAGGAGATTGCTGAAGTTGTAGGGATGAGCGAAAGTAAAATTGAACAGATAAAAAAGATTGCTATAGATCCGGTATCTCTGGAAACTCCAGTTGGCGATCAGGGAGACAGCCAGCTCGGTGATTTCCTGGAGGATACCAGAATAGAATCCCCCGAAACCACGGTTCAGAGAAAGCTTTTAAGAAAGAAGCTGGATGAACTTTTATTAACCCTTGATGATAGAGAGCAGAAAATAATCAGATTAAGATACAGCTGGCTTGAAGGAAAATCCTATACTTTGGAAGAAGTTGGAGAAAAATTCGGCATTACAAGAGAAAGGGTAAGACAGATTGAACAGAAGGCGCTGAATAAACTTAAACATCCTAGCAGAAAGAGAATTCTTGAGGAATACATGAGGATAATGGATAGATTGAGCTCAAATTATTAAGTTGCTTTTAAAATGGAAAGTTTGATAAATGTTAACGATTGATGACAAAAATACCTGTTTAAAGGATAAAAAGGTTATAATCTTTGGATACGGAAATCAGGGCCGACCTCAGGCCCTGAATCTCCGCGACAGTGGTTTGAATCCAGTTATCGGATTGAGAAAAAACAGCAGCAGTATAGAAAAAGTCATAGAAGATGGGTTTCAGTATCTATCCATACCCGATGCAATGAAAGCTGGTGACTGTTTTATTATACTGATTCCCGATGAAGCACAGGGAGATTTTTTTAAAAAGTATGTTTATGATGAAATAAGGAATAATCAGACCTTTATCTTTGCACACGGTTTTTCTATCTTTTATGAAACGGTTGAACTGGATAAATATCCGGTTAATGTTGGTATGGTTGCTCCTAAAGGCCCGGGAACCGCGCTGAGAAATAGATTTTTAGATAAGGAATATTTACCCGGTATTTTTGCCGAGTATAAGGATTACAGCGGCGAGCTCCGGGATATTTTAATCAGTTATTCCTATTATGCGGGAATGCTGCAGAGGGGGATTTTTGAAACCACATTTGAAGAGGAGGTAACCTGTGATTTATTTGGGGAACAGGTTGCTTTGTGCGGAATAACGGTTGAAATTATGAAATCAGCCTTTAATATTTTGAAAGAAGAGGGTTATTCTCCCGAAATGGCTTATTTTGAAACGATATTCGAAATGAAGGCAATTGTGGATTTAATATATCATGAGGGAATCGAAGGTATGAGGAAAAAAATTTCTGATACCGCCGAATTTGGTTCATACGATGCAGTAGAAGAGATATTTGATAGAGATATGTATGACAAACTGAAAAAAAGATTAAATTCGATAAAAGATGGAGAGTTTGCAGAAAAATGGATTAAGGAGTATAATTCCAGAAAGAAAAAGTTAAAAAAATACAGAAATGAGGAGAAAAAGTCAGAAATCTGTAAGATCGAAAGAGAAATGAAAAAGAAAGGATTGCTATAATGTCAGATGTTTACAGGATTGTCTACTACGGAGATAAAAGATTAACGGCAGAAAATGATAAAATAACTGAAGTAAATAAAAAGATAAAAGAAATAGCACAAAAAATGATAAATACAATGAAGGAACAGCAGGGAATAGGGCTGGCCGGTCCGCAGGTGGGAATCAACAAAAAAATAGTGGTTATAGACCTCTCATTCGGGCAGGAAGATAAAAACAAATATATGGTTCTTTTAAATCCCGAAATAATTAAGTACAGCGAAAAAACAGATGTTATGGAAGAGGGCTGTTTGAGTTTCCCGGAACTTTTTATAGAAGTAGAAAGATCCAAAGAAATAAAGGTTAAAGCAAGAACGCTGGAGGATGAAGAAGTTGAGTTTGAAGCAGATAGTTTTTTAGCCAGGGTTCTTCAGCATGAAATTGATCATATTAACGGCATTGTTTTTGTTGATAGAATATCACCAGCTAAAAAGCTGGAAATTTCGGATAAATTAAATAAAATAAAAAACCTGGCAGAAGTGATATAAATGAATATTGTTTATATGGGGAATTCCGGCTTTGCAGCACCATCTTTAAAAAAACTGAATCAGGAATTTAACATACAGGCAGTATATACTAAACCTGCAAGGCGATGCGGCAGGGGAATGAATTTAAAAAAGGGAAAAATTGAAAAACTTGCTAATAAATTTGGCATAGACATACGAACTCCTCATAAATTCGATGAAAAGGAGAAAAACTACCTTGAAAAATTAAATCCCGATCTTATCGTTGTTGTCTGCTACGGTTTAAAAATCCCGAAATATATTCTCGACATACCGGCTTATTTTACCATAAATGCACATGCTTCACTGCTTCCAGAATACAGGGGAGCCTCCCCTATAAATAAAGTTATTCTCGAGGGAGAAGAAAAAAGCGGTATAACGGTTTTTAAGCTAAATGAAAAATGGGATGCGGGAGATATTATAAACAAATACGAAATAGATATAGAAGAAGATGAAACGGCAGAATCTTTATGGGAAAAATTAAGACACCTGGCGGCCGATGCTCTAATAAACTCAATTAATAATATAAAAAGGGGCAGTTACAGTTTAACCCCGCAGGATGACAGCAGGGCTACCTATGCCCATAAAATCAGGAAAAAAGATGCAAAAATCGACTGGAATAAATCAGTTGAAAGAATTGAAAGAATGGTAAGAGCCTACTATTCCTGGCCTATAGCCTATACGTATTTAAACGGTAAAAGATTAAAGGTTTATAAGGTTGAGATAGAAAAAAAAGATACAAATAAAGAAAATGGAAAGGTTGTTGAAATCAACAGAGATAGGGGAATAGGCGTTTCTGCTGAAGACGGGATAGTATATTTAAAAGAGATTCAACCTGCAGGAAAAAGAAAAATGAATTTTCAGGATTTCATAAACGGATATGATATAAAAGAAGGACAGAAATTTGAATAAAAAGACTCTCACAATTTCTCTTTTAATATATTTTTTATTTCTATCTTTTGTTTATTATTTAATATATCCAAGAATTGATAATGTTTTTGTGGTGAAGACCGCTATCATAATTATATTTGCATCTCTATATTTTGTTTACTTAATGGGTGTCGTTTTTCACATAACTGGATTCGCCATGAAAAAGCTTTATTTTTATCCTATTTATAAATATTATGTTTTCCCCCTGGGAAGTTTCATTACTGGGCTTTTTATCAGGGATAAAAATGATAAATGGGGGAGATTTATAGAATTTAATAATAAAGTAGTAAAAAATCAGGATTTAAATATCGATAATGAAGATATGCTGATGCTTCTACCCCACTGCTTGCAGAACAGCAAGTGTAAAATCAGAATAACAACAAATATAGACAACTGCGAGAAGTGCGGGTTATGCGAAATAGGAACATTAAAGGAAATTGCAGAAAATTATAAAATAGATACTTTTGTTGTTACAGGCGGGACCCTTGCAAGAAGATTCGTTAAAAAGAACAAACCCAAGGGAATCGTAGCAGTAGCATGCCGGCACGACTTAAAAGAGGGTATAGAGCTTGTCTATCCAATCCCCGTGTATGGAATACTAAATAGACAGCCGGAAGGCCCGTGTATCAACACTCAGGTCGATACAGAACAGATTGAATATGCTCTTGAGAACGTTTTTAAGATACAGCGCAGGAATTAACCCGTAACGCGTCACGGAAGTAAGACATACAAAAACTCCAGGTGACGAATAAAATAATTTTTTCTTCAGAGGATTTGCTTTCAAACTTTGTATTTTGTAAAATGTGCGATATACGTTGAAAAAATCTCGATAGAGATTTTTTAGAAGTCATGCGAGCGAATGAAACGAACGCGGCAATCTCAAGAACTGCTTTGGCTGTACTATTAATTTTTTCTTCGAAGGATTAACATTAGCTATTTACTTTTTACTATTAACTATTGACTATTTCTTCGAAGGAATTAGATTCAAGCTTTGT
>VSIX01000139.1 GCA_008086245.1 Candidatus Mcinerneyibacterium aminivorans | reverse complement strand
ACCAGAATCAGAACAAGAAAAAAACTAAATGTAATTCCGTTGAAGTAAACAATTTAAAAGACATACAAGATGATTCCGGCACTTCGTTTCACTTCGGCCGGAATATGCATACTAGCAAAACATAAGTAATGAAAATTCCTGACAACTGAATCCAGATAACAGACTACAAGAAACAAACTTAATCATGCATTTTTGATGTAATTTTAAGATCCGCAAGGGTAATTGCCGTTACGGCTTCTATGATTACCGGCATTCTCAATACTACAAGTTTATCGTGTCTTCCCTCTATCTTTATCTCTTCATTTTTACCGGTTTTTAAATTTATGGTATTCTGTTTTTTTGATATACTGGAAGCGGGTCTAACGGCTATTCTAAAGATTAAATCGTTTCCGTTAGTTATTCCTCCGTTGATTCCTCCCGCATTGTTTGTGGCGGTTTTGCCAGCTTCATCGATTATTTCATCATTGAATTCACTGCCCTTCATTTTAGCTGAGTCAAACCCTGCACCAAACTCCACTCCTTTGATTCCCGGAATCGAAAATAAAATATGACTTAAGACGGACTCTGCAGAATCAAAAAAAGGCTCTCCCAGCCCAACAGGTGTATTAGTTGCCCTGCATTCAATAATACCTCCAAAGGAATCATCCTTTTCTAAAAGTTTATCTATATTTTTTTTATTATAATCCAATCCCCCTACCGATATTACTTCTGCTTTTATATTAATGCCCTGAATTATTTTCTTTGCAAGTACTCCTGCTGCTACAAGACCTGTCGTTAATCTTCCGCTGAATATCCCTCCGCCCCTGTAATCGTTGTATCCCCTGTACTTTTTATAAGCAGTAAAATCGGCATGGCCGGGCCTCGGTTTGTTTTTTAAATCTTCATATTTGCTGCTATCCGCATCTTCGTTTTTAAAATAAATTAGAACGGGAGCGCCCGTAGTTTTATCATTAAATATTCCTGTCTTAATTTGAGGAATATCTTTTTCCTTTCGGTCTGTTATACCCTCCCTGCGGGGATTTCTTCTTTTTAAATCATTTGAAAAATCATCTTCATTCATTCTAATTCCCGGAGGTACCCCATCAATTAAAATCCCAACAATTTCTCCGTGGGATTCTCCAAATATCTCTACACGAAAATTATTACCAAATGTATTCATAAAAACTCCTTTACAGTGATTCCAATTCTGCAAAAAATCCCGGATATGATTTATTAACCGACATCCAATCCTGTAATTTTATACCGCCATTAATGTTTTTAGCGGCAACTGCAAGTGCCATGGCTATCCTGTGATCATTGTGACTTTTAACAATTCCAGAATGCAGTCTGCTTTTTTTAACTATAAGGGTATCTCCATCAACTTCAAGGCCGGCTCCAAGTTTTTTGAACTCCTCAAGAATGCTTCTTAATCTGTTGCTTTCCTTGTTAATTAATCTATTTATTCCAGATATTTTTGATTTTCCCTCACAGTTAAGCCCAAGAACCGTTAGGGCAGGAATAAGGTCGGGATAATCGGTAGCATCAAAATCAAAAGAATTAAGGCTATTTTTTTCTACAGCCACCTTATCCTCCCGAACACTGACATCCGCACCCGCTTCCTTCAGGATATCCAGTATTATTTTATCACCCTGTTTTGAATCAATATTTAAATTTTTCATAACTATTTTTCCCTTTAATGCTGCAAGTACAGCCCAGAATGAAGCTGCTGACCAATCTCCTTCTATGAAATAATCTATTTTTTCAAAATCCTGACTCCCTTTAACATAAAACCTGTTATATTTATCATTCTCTATCTCAACTCCAAAATCTTTTAATACATCAATTGTTAAATCAATATAGGGTTTACTTACAGGATTTTTAGCTTCTATATAAGAATTTTTCTTTAGTTTAGCAAATAGCATTAACAATCCGCTCAATATCTGGGAAGTTTTCGAACAATCCAGACTAATATTTTTTTTCTTCAGGGGACCCTTAATTTCAAACGGCAGTTTGCAGTTAGAGGATTTAACATCAACCTCTAATTTCTTTAAAGTTTTTATTAAATCCTCGAACCTCCTATTCTTTAATGTTTTCTGCCCGGTTAGTAAAAAATCGCTATGAAAGCTTGAAAGTATTAAACTGAAAGTACGGGTTAAAAACCCCGATTCTCCAAAATCTATTTTTTTTGAATAAGTTTCACCGAATGCATTAAACTGTATAATATTTTCAGTTTTTAAATCAGTTCCAAGATCCCTTAAAAGTTTTATAGCTGATAGTTCATCATCGCAGTAAGTTCTGTTTAAAACTCTAGATCTTTTTTCAGAAAGAAAAATAGCTGCTAATACCCTAATAATAATACTTTTTGAGGGAATAACTTTAATTTTTTTATTAACTTTATCCGAGTAGGTTATTAACTTCATATGTAACCTGCTTTATTACATCCTTTTTTCTTTTATTATCCGTATTAATGATTAAATCAGCCGTTTTAAAATATTCATTAAACCTATTCTTTATCATATCCGACAATTCATTTTTATTATTTTTTAAAAGGGGTCTTTTATTTGAATCTTTCCTACCAAGCACATTCTCCGGACTTACCCACAGCCAGATATTATAGCTAAAATTTTTCAATTTTCTGAGAATTTTTGGGTTTTTAACAATTCCTCCCCCATAGGCTATGACACAATCTTTACATTTTAAGTTAAGAATTATTTTTTCTTCCAGTTTGCGAAAGTATCCTTCTCCTTTTTTTAAGAATATATCATTTACTGAAGCATCTTCCTCTTTCTCTATTAACCGGTCAATATCCACAAAATCTTTACCTAATTTATCTGCGAGTTTCCTTCCTACTGTGGATTTTCCCGCCTTCATAAACCCTATTATCCCGATATTTTTTCTGTTAATTCCTAAATTTAAATTTTTAATTTTATTTTTATCTATACTTCTATTTAAAAAAACTCTATAAGCGGGAACCGCCTGATTAATAAGCCAATCTAAACCATCAATATATCTCAAGTCTCTGGATTTAGCAAAATTTTCAAGCTGATTAGTTTTGTAATATGCATTAAAAATAATTAAATTATCGGGGAAATTTTTTAATTTAAAGGGGAATTTATTTACTGGTATTGTTGAAATTAGAATGTCAACTTCCCGAATAATATATTTGAAATTATCATATTTTTTATAGGTAACATTAAACTTTTTTGCCAGCTCTTTAGCCTTTTTTTCTGTTCTATTAATAATGATAATTTTATTGTTATATTTTTTTAATCCATAAATTGCAGAAACCCCGGCTCCTCCAGCTCCCAGTACCAGAATTTTTTTCCCCTTCAAATTTATGTTTTTTCCTCTTATACTATTTAAAACTCCAAGATAATCAGTATTATATCCAATTAATTCATTTTTTTTATAAACAGCAGTATTTATTGCATCCATTTTTAGAGCATCTTTTTGAATGCCATCCAGATATTTCATAATATTTTTTTTAAATGGAGAGGTGATATTTATTCCCCCGAGCTTTAATTTATCCATCATGTATATTATTTCTTCATCTGTTTTACAGGATAATCGGGTATAATAGGAATTTTTATTTTTATTAATTTCAAAAAATCTTCTGAATATAGGGGGGCTTAAGCTATGTGATACCGGAAACCCCGAAACTGCCAAATATTTATTCAATTTTTTTAATCCTTTCTAATATATCTTTTAATATTTCATAATTTATCTGCCCTTCTGCAGTCGTTTTATTTTCGATTGAAGTATATACAATAGGGACATCAGCAAGAGAATTGATAATTCTTGAAATTTTCCCCCTATCTCCCATACCAACAGGTATGACATTATTATTTCTTGCAAGATTAAGCAACCTTATCATGTCCGAATTGCTCTTTATATTGGTTGCAATCTTTACAAAATCGGCACCCATGTTTAAAGCTTTTTTTATAATTTTTTTGAGATACATATCTTTGGGAGTATTGTTATAATCATGAAAGGAAATAATTAATTGGGTATTGCTTTTTTTCATATTTTTTTTCATATTTTTAATTATGTTTTTTTTTGACATTATATCTATATCAATATAATCTACATCATTTTCAACAGCTTTCAGCAGGTAGCCTACTCTTTTATCTTTATTTTCCTGAGTTTTCCTGCAGGTAACTATTAGAGATTTGTGCTTTGACAGAATATCTTCATACTGCTTATCACTTAATTCCAGCAAATCCAACCTCAGTTCAACATTTTCATATTTTTGAATGGTTTCTTTTATTTTTTCATATCCCATTTCTGCGGTGCTCACAAACAATCTCATTTTTCTCCTTTTACAATTTCTAGCCAGCTTATTTCTCTATCCCTTTGGAACCCAAGCTTTTTTGCCAGCTGCCTGGATTTAAAATTATCCTTTTCAATATTAACAAATACATCTAAATTTAGTCCTCTCATCTGATTAATAAGCGAAATGGTAATATCCCGGCCGAATCCCCTGTTTCTATATTCATTTAGTACATGAAGCATCCCCAAAGCATTATCATCATGGGTAAGCCCCCACCCTGCCAATTTCCCATTAAGTCTGATAGCCGCCGTTGGTCCTTTCTCTATCTGTCTTTTGATATATATCTTATCTGTGTATTTGTGATAATTAATATTTTTATATATAAAATCAGCATCTCCGGGATCAAGGAAAACAACTTTATTTTTTAATTCAGGCATAATCCTTTTTAAAGGTAAATAATAGCGTATAGCAGTTAATATCCATTTAATTTGGAATCTATTCTTTAATAATCTCACAACATCCTTTTCAACTGAAGCAAAACTTTTTATATTATAATCATACTCATTCATAATTTTATTCAATTCATTGCCGCTATCTGATGATATATAAACCCATTTTCTATCGCTTTCTCCCTCAATTAAAAAGGAATTGTTTTTCTGCAGTATCCGAAAAATGTTATTGTTTTTGATAAACCCAATCATACTGCAATTTTTTCTTTTATCCTGTAAGAGTTTCCTGATTAAATTATCTTTCTTCATAATACAATTCCCCTAATAAATATAATATTAAATTATAAATCATTTTCAATAAAAATGAAAATGTTTTTATAAGAATACTTAATATTTATCTTTTTTCATAGTATAATAAAATAAATAGGGGAGGTAAATATAAAATACTTTAAAAAAAACTCTTTAACATATTTTTTAAGAATAGTATTTGATATTGGACTTTGGATTTATATTTTTAGACTTTTAATCTTTTCTTCTTTAAAAATCTATATGCTAAGTCAGGGATATCAGATTCAAAGGAATGTGTATACAATATTTAACATTAAATTTATATTAAATAAAACAAACTTTATTCAATCCAGATTTCATTACGGCAGCATTTCCGATTTCATTTCTATATTGCTGTTTATTTTTCTTTTCTATATTCTAAGGACTCTTTTTAAAAATATATCCAGCAGGGATTTTAAAAACAAAAAAAATTTTTTATATACCCAATTAATAGGTGTCATTATCATATTAACCCAAATCAATGAATATATATGGCATTATATGAAAATAAACTATTTTGCAGAAAATGCAGCTATATCAGATCTCGATATACAATATCAGCTTGCAATAAATCCGATGATTTTGATTACAGGATTTTTAATAATCATAGCTCCATCGATTTATAAAAAAGCTACCTCAGATAAAAATAAGCAAATAACTTAATCATAAAAATCTATAAATATTCATGAAACAATCTAATTTTAACAAATTTAATCCAATTAGTAAGTTTAAAGAATTAAATTTATTTTTTTTATGTATTATCGATATAAGTTAAAGAATTTGATTCTGATAGTTGCATCTTAATGTTTTTCCTTTATAATAGATATAGGAATATATTGAATGGAAAATTTTAAAGAAAATTTCAAAAGATTTTTCAAACTCATTTTTAAAAATTACCCCAAAGGATTTAAATATACCTTTTTAAAAAATATCAACCTGGAAAACTGGCAGAGAGCTCGTATATTTTCCATTTTACTTCTTATTCCTTCAATAGTCATGTATTTTGTAACAGCATCCTCTAATCCCTCGAAACTGGCTCTAACCCTTCACAAGGTTCTAGTGATGGATAATATTATTTTCATAGGTCTTTTTTTCATAAAATCAAGCAATAATGAAAAATTCGGTTTTTATGAAAAATTGGTAACCTATTCATTTGCATTTTTTGTATTATACTGGGGAGCAATTAGGGTATCTATAGATCCGAAACAGATTCTAACTCATCTAACTTTCATGGGAATTATAATAATTTTAGCAGCAGTTTACTATTTTAAATGGTACCACTACCTTCTTTTGAATTTTTTCGGTATTATTTTTCTGGTTTATCTTTATTCCCTTTTTAATATGAATAATTGGATATTGCAGCATTTAATAACATATGCAAACATTGTTATGATAGGATTTGCAGTTTCAAGAATGTTTTATATCTCGAAAATCGATAATTTTGTGAAAAATAAAAAATTAGGAAATTATTCACAGCATTTAGAAGAAATAATTGAAAGAAGAACTAAACAGCTCAAAAAAAGTTATACCCAGCTCAAAGATACAAATGAAAAGCTAAAAAGCTCTTACAACGAGCTGAATGAAGTAACAGAAAAATTAGAAATGTTAATCAATCTCACAGGTCTATTAAGTATATCCGAAGAGGAAGGAGAAGAAAATTTTTTAATAAACCTATTAAACACAGCTATCAGTATTATCTCTGAAGCTAACAGCGGTACAGTGTTTAAATATAATGAGGGTAAAATCGATTTTATAGACTCATACGGCCATAATATTGATAAATTAAAGAAACTTAATTTGGACAAAAACATTTTTTGCAATAATAAAACTCCTCAAATAATAAACAATTTCGACAACTTTGTAGCAAACAAAATTCAAGAACCTAATATTAAAAAAATATTCAAAAACGCTTTCATACCAATTAAAGAAACGATTTGTTTTAATTTAACTATAGACAACAAATCTGTAGCAGGAATATCGGTAGATATAACAAAAAACAGTTCCAATTCATTTGATCATGGTTCTTTACGAATCATGTCAGCTTTTAAAAATATAGCCAGTGCTTTTTATAAAATGCAGAAATACAATATATTAAAGGGAAGATTTCACAAACAACTGATTGTTGCTATTACCGAACTGCTATCAATTCATAATCGCTATACCCGGGGGCATTCCCAAAATGTTGCTGAATTAGCACACGATCTTGCAGATAAAATGGGGCTACCTCAGGAAGAATTAACAAAAGCTTACTGGGCTGGAATGGTTCATGATATAGGAAAAATGCTTGTGACCAATCAAATTTTAGATAAGAAATCCAACCTTAACCATCAGGAATATCAAACTATAAAAAAACACCCGATATGGGGATATAAAGCCCTGAAAAGAACTGAGGAGCTTGAAGAACTTGCAGTTTATGTAAAACATCATCATGAAAGATGGGATGGTAAGGGATATCCCGACGGATTAAAGGAAGAAGAAATCCCATTAATTTCACAAATTATTTCAGTAGTTGATGCCTGGGATGCGATGACTTCAGACAGGGCATACCGTAAGCCACTATCCGACAAGCAGGCAATCAAGCAGCTCAAACAGAAAAAAGGAACCCAGTTTTCACCAAGAATAGTAGATGTTTTTGTTAAAATGATATCCCAAACCATAAAAAGCTAAACATTGACAGCTCAATTTTTGAGATTGAATTTTTCATTTAAATTCGAAAAAAATCAATGCATATTTCTCGCGGGATTCTATAACCCCCATTCGTTTGAATTGAAGACATCAGGAACTAATTTAAAACAGTTTTTATATTTTTTATTTAAACTCAATCTTTATCCGGATTTTGTATTAACACCAGCTCCATCACAAAGTTATTTTTCTATAAAGGGTTCTCAGCTCGTCAAAAGTATAATTTTCTATCTTGGCTTCTCCAATATTTTCAAGAAGGATATATTTCAAACTATTTTTTTCTTTTTTCTTGTCTTTTTTTATATTTGAAAAGATCTTTTCCGGATCAAACTCAATATTTTTTGGTAATTCAAGTTTATCAAAAATATTAATAATTTTCCCATATTCTTTCTCTGATATTCTATTTAGATATTTTGATATCTTAACAGAAATCATCATTCCAATACTTACAGCTTTACCGTGAAGCATACCGTATTCTCTCTCAATGGCATGACCGAAAGTATGTCCAAAATTTAATATTTTTCTTAGATTTTTCTCTTTTTCATCCTTATTTACTATTTCTGCTTTAATTTTGCTTGATTTATAAATTATATATTCAAGCACATCTTCATCGAGTTGAAGTATTCTTTTACAATTCTTTTCTAAATAATTAAAAAAATCCCTATCATAAATTAATCCATATTTTAAAATTTCTGCTAACCCATTAACAATATGTTCTCTGGAGAGAGTTTTTAATACTTTTATATCAGAAATTACAAATTTGGGCTGATTGAAAGTACCTATAATATTTTTATATCCATCATAGTTAACACCGTTCTTGCCGCCAAGGGCCGCATCCACCTGCCCAAGAAGTGTTGTACTGATAAATCCAAAATCAATCCCCCTCATATAAACCGATCCAGCAAATCCCGTTATATCGGTAATAACCCCTCCTCCAATACCCAGAAGAAAGGTATTTCTATCAGCTTTCAAATTAATTAATTGCTCTATAATATTTTCAATTGTTTTTAAGTTTTTTGTATTTTCTCCATTTTTGATCTTAATAATTTTATCAAAATTAATATTATCCTCATAGAGTTTATAAAAATTTGAATCAATTAATACAATCGTATTTTCATTATCAATATATTCTTTTGCATTCTGAAAATTCTCATTGATATAAATTGATGAACTATTAGCTATCCCATTAATCTTTATAGTTTTCACCTTCAATCCTCCCGCTATAACTGTATTATCTTTTTCTTTTCAATGTACAAAAGATATTTTTCAATATTGTTATATCCCATTTTTAGAAGTAAATCTGAATATTTTTCGATTTGCTTAACATCTTTTTTTCTAATCTTGCCGGTTTTATAGTCAATAATTTTGACTGCACCTTCTCCAAAAACCAGTCTATCCGGTCTGTACTCCTCTTTTTCTGTGAGAATATTTTTTTCATTAATTATTCTGTATTTTTTCTCAAACCAGTCCTTAACTTTTACATCTTTTTCTTTAATTTCAAATATTTCCAGCAATTTGTTTTTCATTTCTTCTTTTTTTGAGGATGAAATATATCCCTCCCGGACCATCTCTCTAACTGCATCATCCAGATCCTCAGCATATTCTATTCTCTCCAGTGTACTGTGAAGCAAAATTCCCCAGTCTATCTTTTCATTTATTGCCGTTTTATCGAGTTTCCAGAGATTTTTTGCTCTGCGTCTAATTGTAATTTTATTCCGCCAGTGGCTGCTGTTTACATTAGATATTGATTTTTCCATTTCTATTTGTTCTTTTTTACTTTTGCTTAACTTTTTTCCCAGATAATATATATTATCCTCACACTCAAACTGAATATTTTTTTCTTTAATAACTTTGTTTATCAAATGATAGGTGTTTTTCAGCCTGCCTGAATTTGAATTTTTAGTATATATATACAATCTTGATTTAGGTCTTGTAAAGGCTACATAAAGAAGATTTATATTATCAATGATACTTTTCTCTTTTTCCCTTAAATAGTAATCTTTGAAACAGGACTTTTTGGCATCTTTTGTTAAATCGATTAAAAACGGGAATGTGGAACCATTTTCGAATATATCATAATTTACCCATATCGAATCAACATTACTTCCAGATGATTCAGATAATTTCCATTCAAACGGAATAAATACCACCGGAAACTCCAGACCTTTAGCTTTATGAACCGTAGAAACCGTTACCGCATTTTTTGTCTCGGGTATTACATGGGAACATTTGTTTGAATCTTTATTGTCTTCCCACCAGTTAAGAAATGATGTGATATCACCGCGATTTTTTAGGGAGTACTCAAAAAGAACATCAAGAAATCCCTGTAAAAACCCCCCATAATATTTAAATAAATTAAATATATTAATTACTTCCTCAACAATTTCATATATTGGTTTCTGAGAAAGATGTCTAATATTGTTTATAAACCTATCCGGAAGTTCTTCTTTTAAACTATCCCTATCATATTTACTTAAATCAAGTGAGTCCTCAAAGAGGCTATCATCTTTAATTTTTTTATTATAGAAATAATAAATATTTAAAAGAGCTATATCTTCTTTGCGGGATATATACTTAAGAACCGAAATTATAAATCTGATAACCTTAGAATTTTTTAATAAAAGCGAATCCGAAGAAACAACATCTATTCCCTCCTGAAACAGCTCTTCAGTTATAAGACTTCCTTCCTTATTCTTTCTAACAAGTATAGCAATGTCTTCGGGACTGTAATTATTATCTTTTTTAATAATATTTTTAATGTCATTTACCAGATTTTTAATAATTTGTGCATCTTTCTGTGGCTTGTTCATATCATCTAAATTTAATTTTTTTATTTGAACATAACCTTTTTCCTTATTTATTATGTTTTGCTTTACATTTTCCTCGTTGTACAGTTTTTCAAACAAACTATCTGAAGTATCAAAATATTCATTGATATTAGAAAAAAATTTATTGTTGAAATTTACGATTGTTGCTTTGCTTCTGTAGTTAGAATTCAATTTTTTTATTTTTAAACGATTTTTAAACAGCTCCGGAACTTCACTTTCCATTATCTCCAGATCACCGGCTCTCCATCTATAAATAGCCTGCTTTCCATCTCCCACCCCCATATTAAAATTATTTACTGCTAAAGAGTCTTCAATTAAAGGGAATAGATTTTCCCATTGCAAACGTGAAGTATCCTGAAATTCATCAATAAGATAATTGTCATATTTGCTTCCTATTCTGCTGTAAATAAAGGGAATTATCTCTTTATTTATCAACCTTTCAACCTTTTTCCCAAAATCAGATATTGGAATAATATTGTTTTCCCTCTTATATTTTTGAACTTCCTCTTCAAATTTATGAAGAATCGCCTGCGAATAAATATTTTTTAAAATTAAAAAATGGGACAGGAATTTTTTTTCATTTTTATCCACAAAATTAACTATATTTTCTCTAAGTATTTCAAGCTCCTGAACAACTTTCTGTAATTTTTTGTATTTATGTGGCTTCTTTTTCTTCACCTTTTTAGCTATCCATTTATCTGATTTTCTAAAACGACTTCCTATATCCAGCTCATCGGGGGTATTTGCTTTTGAAAGTTTATAAAAACGATAACCATTTCCCCTCTTTTTATATGAGAAATCTTTATATGTTATATCTGATTTTTCTATAATATCAACACCATTTTGAGCTAAACTATTTATATGTTTTCTATATGAATTTATCTGTTCCCGAACATATTCAATTAATTTTTTCCAAAATTTATTGTCAAATTCTTCATTAAGTAAAAATCTCAAATTATCTATATTTTTTTCTCTAAAACTTTCTTTTCCCATTTTAAAAAGTTCGCTGTCAATATTCCATGAATTTTTTGAATTAATTTTGCTTAAAGCGTAATTGGTAAGCATTTCTCCTATGTAATTATTTTCTCCGGCCTTGTCTATGAGATTATCAATTATTTTCTGTGTCAAATTCGAGATATCCATATCCACATCAAAATTCAACGGGATATCCAAATCAACTGAAAAAGTTTTGATTATTTTGTATACAAAGCTGTCTATTGTCATAACTGCAAAATCTGAATATGAATGTAAAATTGAATTTAATACCTTTTTAGAGTTTATTTTCAGCTTTTGCTCATCTATTTTCAACTCGTTAAGGATATCTCCGGATAAGGAGCTTTTTTCCCCCTTGGAAAATTCTTTAAGTTTTTCTATTATCCTTAATTTCATCTCACCTGCAGCATCATTAGTAAAAGTGATAGCAAGAATATTTTTAAATTTTGAGGGACTTTTCAATACCAATTTTAAATATTCTTTTACAAGTGTATATGTTTTCCCTGACCCTGCAGATGATTTATACAAATTAAAAGACATAAACCAACCCTTCTTTTGAATTATTTTAGCAAATCAAAACAAAATATTCAAGATAGAGTTGGTTTATTATTAATAAATTCCGGAATTAATATTCATTTTTTATTTATTTTCTGTAAATTCTATTAAAACCATATAAATTACCGGAATAACGATCAGGGTAAGGACTGTTGAAGTTACAAGTCCACCAATTATTGTCACAGCAAGCGGACTTGAAAGCTCACTCCCTTTTCCCAGACCTATAGCCAGAGGTAAAAGACCTAAAATAGTTGTTAGAGAAGTCATTAAAATAGGTCTAAATCTCAGTTCCCCACCTCTTTTAACTGCTTCAACGAGATTATAACCTTCTTCTCTCTGTCTATTAATTATATCAATTTTAACTATACTATCATTAACAACTATCCCGATTAAAACAACTGTTCCCATTAAACTCATAATATTAATAGAGGTGTTTGTTACAAAAAGCGCAAGAATTATACCTATCAGGGCAAGGGGAACAGCAAGAATAATAACAAAAGGCTGTAAAAATGATTCAAATTGAACTCCCAGAATCATATATACAAGAATTAATGATAATATAAAGGCAAATCCTAATCCGGAAAAGGATTTCTTCATGTTTTCAATTTTCCCGCCAAATTTAATTTCAATATTATCAGTATTATCCAAATCAGAAAACTGCTTTTGTACCAGGCTTATTGCTTTTTCCAAACTTACACCTTTAATGTTACATAAAAGGGAAAGCTTTCTCTTCTGATCCTCTCTTTTCAGCTCATTAGGAACTTTTACTTTATTCAGTTTCAAAATATCTCCGAGCTTATACTGCTGTCCTTCTACTTCAATTATTTTTTCAAAAAATTGCTCTTTAGAAGGGACTCCCCTTTCATTTTTAATTCTTACATCAATTTCATTACCTTCTTCATAAACTGAAGTTACCTTTTGCCCTACCGTTAGTTTTTCAATTTCCTCAATTACAGTATACAGGGGGATATTTATCGATTTTTTAAAATATTCCTGAAATTCGAGCTCCAGTATTTCCCTCTCAAGCTCTAAGTCCTTAATAACAAGCTGAAAGCCCTTTATATTATCAAGTTTTGGTTTTAATCTATCAGCCACTTTATTCAGGTAATCAATCTCAAAACCCTCCAAAATAACTTCAAGGTCATATTCACCGAACTCGAAAAAATCCTTATAAATACTCCCTGAAGAGTAATACTTTATTTTACCGTTCATTGATTCAAGACTTTCTGTTAAATAATTTTTCAGCTTTTCTACTTTGTTTGCTTTATAAAGCGATATGAGGAAATACCCCGTGTTGAGACCTGATATCTGCTGACTATAGGATTCTCCAAGATTAACAACATAATAATCTATCCAGTCTTCTTTTTCTTTTAAAACAGACTCAACAAATTTTACATATTTTTCATTTCCCTCTATTGTATAACCTGTGGGTAATTTATATTCCATAAAAAATTTATTGTCCTGAACTTTTGGTACAAACTCCCTCTTTAAAAAAGGAGTAAGTAAAAATACCAGCACAAATACTGCTGCAGTATATAAAATAGTTTTTTTCTTGTTTTCTAAAGCCCAGTTTAAGGCATTCTCATATAGTCCCTTTAATTTAAAAATAAGATTATCAATTAAATCAAAAGCTTTTTCCCCTTTACTTTTAATAAGCTTATTCAGTTTCTGTACAAGCCTATTCTTTTTGGAGAACATCATCGGGGAGAGTGTTAAAGCAACAAGAAGTGATGCAAGAAGGGAAACGGTAATAACAAAAGCCTGCTGTTTAAAAAGCACTGCAATAACACCTTTTAAATACAGTACTGGAACAAATACAGCTATTGTTGTAAGAGTTCCGGCAAGAATAGCCATAGATACTTGACTGGCTCCCTTTATAGATGCATCTTTTAACATCAATCCCTGCTGATTAAACCTATCCATATTTTCAAGAACAACAATTGAATTATCAACCAGAAGTCCGATACCTATTGCAAGCCCCCCCAGAGACAGAATATTTATACTAATATCGGCTATGTAAAGAGCTATAAATGTAGCAATAATTGATAGCGGCATAGCCAATCCAATAATAAAAGGAGATTTGAAATCATGCAGAAAAACAAATAAGACAAAAAAGGCAAGAAACCCTCCTATTACAATCGATAGAATAACATTATATACGGCATTTTTAATAGTATCCGAGTCATCATATAATGTTTTAAAAGTTATTCCGCTTTCAGCTTTTTCAATTTTTGCTATTTCTTTTCTAATCTTCTCCGAGACCCTAACAGTGTTTGCATTTGATGTCTTTATAATTTGTAAACTTAAACCCCTTTCGCCGTTAAATTTGGAAAATTGTTCAAGTTCAGCAGGTTCCCTTTTTACAGTGCCTATATCTCCTATTTTGATATTATCTTTCACCTTAAGGTTCGCAATTTCCTTTGGAGTAAATTTGCTTTTTTCCAGAGAAATTGAATATTCATAATTCTGATCACCAATTTTCCCGGCACTGCTGGTAATATTATTCTGTTTTAAAACATTTTCCAGTTTGGAATAAGATATATCATTAACAACCATCGAACGATTTGAGATTAAAATCTTAATTTCTTCCTCATCCTCTCCAATTAACTCGCATTGTGCCACCCCCTCAATTCTTTCCAGCCTTCTTTTCACATTTTCTCTCACAAAATTGCTGAGAGCCAGAAAGCTTCCTTCACTCTTGACCATTATGTTCAATATTGGAGCCTGTGAGGGGTCAAAATAAAGAATGTTTGGTTTTTCGGCATCTTCCGGGAGCTCATTACTAACCTTATCAAGTTTCTCCCTTGCTTTAAGCATTACATATTCCATATCCTCGCCCCAGAAAAATTCCACTGTAACAAACGATTTTTCATCAGTAGATATAGAATGCACTTTTTTTACATTTGGAAGAGTGCTTAGTATTTTTTCAATTTTCTGGGTAACATTGTTATCTATTTCTTCAGGAGGAGAATTATTAACTTTTGTCTCAACAACTATTTTGGGTATATCTATAGAGGGGAGAAGTTCTATGTTTAGTGATTTATAAGATATAAATCCAAGCAGTACTATCCCCAAAAACATCATAGTTATTGTAACAGGTCTTTTAACCGAAAATTTTGGCAAACTCATTTTACCCCTCCACTATTTTTTGGATTTATTTTTATCGGTATTTTCATTTATTGTAACTGCAGATTTATGGCTTATAGTATAATGTCCCTTTACTATAACGGTTTTACCGGCTTCAAGTTTATCTTCTATTTCAATATATTCATAATTTTGTGCTCCTATATCTACATAATTCCAGTAGGCCAGCTTTTCATCATTTCTCTCTCTTATCACAAAAACAAGCTTCTGCTCTTCTCTTTCAAGAACTGCTTCCTGGGGTACCAGAACCCTATCTTTTAATAAGTCGTATTGAAGCTTTACATCGCAAAACATCCCCGGTTTTAATTCCCTATTTTGATTGTTAATCTCAACAACTGCATATGTTGAATTATTTTGTGAAATTATTGGATTGATCGAATAAATATATCCTTCATACTCCTTATCATTAATTATCGGAAATACCACAGCAGGTGAATTCTCTTTTAATTTATTTAAATCCTTGGAAATAATTTTTGCTTTAATTCTCAGGGTCGAAATATCTGCTAATGTCATAATCTTATCATTTGGTTTTACATACTCCCCTTCCGATATATCAATATTTCCTACAACCCCGGAAAAGGGTGCTCTAATTTTGCATTTTCTATAATCGGCTAAAGCCTTTTTTAAGGCCATTTCTTTTTCTCCCAATCTATACTGGATCCTGTTTTCCGTAATGTCCTTGCTTTTAATTTCTTCTAATATATTTTTTTGAATTTTTTCAATTTCATTATCACTTGAAAACAAATTTTTCTTATCTATTTTGACTTTCAAATCTTCACTGTTTATATCTTCACTGATAGCCACATATTCTATATAAGATTTTTTATATTCAAGCAGAGCCTGTTGATATGCAACTTTATAATCGGTATTATCAATTTCAAAAAGCAGCTCCCCTTTCTTAACAGATTCTCCCTCCCTGACATTTAAAGAAATATTACCTGAAACTTCAGCGGTATAATCATTAATTTTTTTTGCTTCAAGCTTACCAGAAGATGAGATATAGAGTGGAAGATCTCCTTTTATTGATTTAGCAACTTCAACTGGAACAGGTGCAGCCAGGGTTTTACTTTTATCTTCTGTGTTTTGTTTATCTGATTTGAAAAATTTAAAATACGAAAATAAACCTGCACCTACAATTGCCAATATGATTAAAATTGTTATTATTTTTTTCATAATAATTCCTCCATTATTTTGTCAATATTACCAATATACTTGCCCAGTTCGATGGCTGTCAAATTATAGTTTTTTAAAGCTCGTAGATAGTTTAACTCAGCATTTATATATTCATTTTCTATGCTCCTTAACTCTTCAAGAGTAATCATCCCCATATTAAATCTTTTCAAGCTTATATTATAATTTTCCTTTAAATCCGGAAGAATGTCGTCATACAGGGCTAATTTTTCATGATAATTCTTTAAATCTGACTTCAAATTTTTATAGTTAATTCTGATATTTTCAATTTCATCTTCTTTCTTATATTTTTCAATTAGATAATTAATTTCAGCATTATTTAAACTGGACACTTTACTAAGATTTGCAAAAGGTATCGAAAGAGTCATCGAGATACTGTAATTATCATTTTCTATTCCACTAAAATCTTCTTCTCCGAAATTGCTGTATTTACTGCTAATACTGGCATATAGTTTAACTTCGCTGTTTGCCTTATTAAATTTATAATTTCTGTATGCATTATCAAACTCCAATTTTTTTTCAGTTATCCTGGCCTCTGGCTGCTTTCCCTCAAAAATATCATATCCTATATTTTCCACAGAAAATTCGATATCATTAAACTCTGTATTTAAAAACATCTCCAAACTCTGCTTTTGACTTTTCAACTTCCTTTTTGAGTCATTAAAATCGAGTTCATAAAATTTATATTCCTTTTTAACCCGGTTATATGTTATTAAATCAAATAAACCCATTTTGTATTTGTTTTTAGCACTTTCATATATATCCCTGTATCTTTCATACATTTTCTTATTTAAAAGATAATTTCTTTTGGCTATTAAATAATCTATGTAATTCGTATAAGCTTCCTTCAAGATCTCAAGATTATATCTATCATTTTGAATATTATTTATTTTTGATTCATTTCGCCATATTTTATAATAATGAAATCCTTTATTTGTACCCCAGATATTTTGGTTGATAGTAAACTCAAGGGTTTGACCGCTAAGGCCATCTTTTTCATACCCCGCTTCCCTGTAATTCTGGTAATAATTATAATAAAGCTTTGAATTTATTTCGGTATTTGTAGGCAAATATTGAGATATCGATACATTTGCACCATAACTTAAATTTTCACTACTGTATGCATTATTTTGTTCATCCAAATATTCTGTCTCATCATAATATGAATATTCAGGAATATTTATGTTAATATCAGCTCTAGGGATTATCATGGACAAATTATTTAAATTATCATAATGGTTTCTTTTTTTATAAAGTTTCACATCCCTTTTAATATCGCTTTTTTCGAAAACTATATCAAGATACTCCTGAAAAGTCATTGAATAGGATGTAATTACAAATATAGCTACAAATAAAACTAAATACAATTTTTTCATAATTTCTGTTCCTCCCTGTCTACCTTCTTCTGAAAATTTTATTAAATACTTTAACAACTATTCTTTTCAGTGCAGCTGGACTTTTTTTTAAAATTTGCTTCCAGCTAATATTTTTAATTAAATATAGCAACCTTGAAGGTAATTTTTTCCATTCAATACTCTTTAAAAATTTCCAAACTCCACTGTCCTGGTAGGGTTTGTCCTTTTCTCTCTTTTTTGCAAAGAAATAATATAAAAGCGGCATAAAGGTTAAAGTAAAAATAGTTGCAGTTGTTAACCCCCCAACCGTTGCATAACTTAAATGCTTCCAGATCTTTTCTTCCGAGCCCCTTGCTTTCTCTGTTGAGAAAATAATTATTGGCAGAAGCCCCATAATTGTTGTAAAAGATGTAATCAAAATAGGTCTAAACCTATCTGCTGCTCCAATGATTATGCCCTCAACTTTTGTATGATTCTTTTCTCTTCTTAAGTGATTTATATGGTTTATCATAATTATTGCGTTATTAACAACAATCCCGGCTAAAAGCATTGATCCCATAATTGCATGAACACCAAATGTAAGATTGAAAAGATAATACAACCATATAACTCCCACAAAAGCAAGAGGGAGGGTTATTAAAATAATGAAAGGTTCACTGTAGCTTTCATAAAGTGCAGAAATAACCATATAAATAAGAAGAATTGCAAATCCAAGAAGAACAAGTATCCTCTGGTAATCCTGCTCTTCATCCCACCACCATCTATTTTTATCCTCGGTTTTTAGGGAAAAACCCGGAGGATAATTAAGATTATTGGCTAAAGATTCCTCAAACTCCTCCCGATCCTGATAACCTCCCGAATATTCATAGGAAATCGGGTAGTTATAGACCTGATTTTCTCTTTCAATTGATCGGGTACTCCCTTCCAATGTAATTTCAGAAATATCACTTAATTTAATTCCTTCCTTTATATACAGATTTTTTAATTCAAACAGATTAATTTTGTTTTTTGCTTCAAAAGCCAGATTGATATAATCATTATCATATTTGATAATATCTTCATAAACACCCTCTCTTATCAAATAGGATACTTTTTGCTGAATTTCTGAAATATCTAAATCAAAAGCATCCAGTTTGTCGGCCTGAAGTTTAACATTTACAATTTGAGTGGAATCCTTTCTCACAACTCCCAGTTTAACATCCGATATTTCTCTAAAATTTAACAGAGTAGTTTCAAATCTTCGTGCGAAGGTTTTTAATTTCTCATAATTATATCCCTGTAAATATATCTGCGATGAATATCTCACACTACCGGAAAATCCTCCACCAAATGAAGGCCCTATGCCGTAAACAGTTACATAAACCTGAGACATTCTGTTTCCATAAATTTTCAGCTTTTCCCTCAAAGAATATGCCCCGGCACTTCCCTCATATTCATCTTTAAAATAAACCAGAACTCTTGCCTCTGTATCACTAACCGATGTTCTATAATAGTCTACTATCTGATTTCCTTCTATAAGCCCCTCAAACTGTTTTACAGCATTTTCAAGTCTAAATTTAGGGACATTCGGTTTCGATCTAAAATAGCATGTAACATAGGGATTATAATCCCTTCCTCCCCAGGAAAATGAACTTTTATCCACATCCTTAACAAACTTTAAAATACTAAACCCCAGAATA
Organism: Candidatus Mcinerneyibacterium aminivorans; assembly: GCA_008086245.1. Taxonomy (GTDB): domain Bacteria; phylum Macinerneyibacteriota; class Macinerneyibacteria; order Macinerneyibacteriales; family Macinerneyibacteriaceae; genus Macinerneyibacterium; species Macinerneyibacterium aminivorans. The sequence goes on along the minus strand of VSIX01000139.1, from coordinate 66,499 downwards.
AATACCAAAACAACCAGAGCAAAATATCTGTATTTTAATATGTTTGCAATATATCTTTTATAGAGTTCTATAATCTTGTTTTTTGACTTTTGAATTTTTTCTTCTATGTGCAGGTAACTAAAAGCTATAGGAATTAAAGAAAAAGATATAAATACAGATGCAATTAAAGAAACTACAACAGTCTTGGCAAACGGGATATAATATATCTTCAATTCTTCCTGAAGGAAAATAAAAGGTATAACAACACAAACAGTTGTAAAAGTGGATGCAATTATAGGAATAAACATTTCCCTAAAGGATAACATTATAGATTCTTTTATGGATTTTCCACTATAAAAATGTTTGTGAATATTTTCATAAACAACAACAGCATTATCCACCAATAAACCAAATGCTAGTGCTATTCCACTAATGGTGAAGGTATTTAATGACTCCCCCGAAAAAAATAAAAAGTTAATCGAAAAGGAAACAGATAAAAATATTGATCCCATGGTAATTAATGAAGGTTTTATATGTCTCATGAATGAAAACAACACCAGAAAAATTGCCACAATAGAAATAACTATCCTCAGCAATATATCTCTGTATCCTTCTAATACTTTCTTCCCTTCATTGTCCTGAATCTTATAATTAATATCGGGATTTCTGGATTTAATTTTTTTAAGTTTATTCTTAACTTTATTGGAAACGATAATTGCATTGGCATTTTTGGCTTTAGCCAGAACAACATACACTGCAGGTCCTCCATTGACACGATGAATTGTCCTCGGTTCGCTGTCCTGAAAATATATATCAGCAACATTTCCAGCATTTATACCATCCTGAATTTTGAAGTTCTCAACATTATTCAAATCTATCTTATTGGTAAATGTCATGTATAGCCTTTTATTTGCCACATTCACTTTGCCCAGTGATATTTTTTCATTTGAATTAATTAATTTCATGAAAAAATTGTTAAAATTTATATTATATTTCTCTATTATGTCACTTTCGTATTCAATCTTTAATTCCTTCTGAACACCTCCTCTTACCGATATTTCCGAAACCCCCTGTATTTGTGCAAGCTCCCTTTTTAACTTTTCTTCGGCAAATTTCGAAAGATTATATTTATCTTTTGAATTACTAAAAAGATATAAACTAAAAAAGGTTGTTTCATCAATATCCTGGGGAACAAAATTGTTAACTTCAATATCTCCGAGTTTAGGCGGCAATTTATCCCTAATTGAGGATAATTTTTCATTGACCAGAAACATCTGAAAATCCACATCGACATCTCTTTCAAGCTCAAGGGTGATTCGTGTAAATCCCTTGTAACTATCAGATGTTATTTTTTTAATACCCCTTATGGAGTTTAAATTTTCTTCAATAACCGAAGTGACATATTTAACCATATTTTCAGGAGATTGCCCTCTCCATGTGGTCTGAACAGTAAGTTTCGGATAAGCCACATCCGGCAAATCTTCCTTTGGAATATTTATCATTGCATAGATTCCGGCTATAAGAATAACTATGAATATTAATATAAACCCTTTAGGTCTATCTATTACTAATTTTCCAAATTTCATATAAACCGATCCATTTCTTTTTTAAGATATTGTCCTTACCTAATTATTAGACAAGTTTAACAATGGATTTGTTTCAAGTTATTTTAATCCCCTTCTCCCCGGAAATTAACAATTCGAAACTATTTTAACATTTTCTTTTCTTATTTGCAACGCAAAATATTCTTAAATTTTCTGTGTTCTGAATTCTACTGTCTCCTATCGATTCTTTCTAAATTACAAACTCTCTATAATCATACCTTTACCCAAAACGGGAATCCGACAGCCAATAGTAGATCACCGCAAAAATATTTAATTTTGACAAATAGATGTTATAATTTAATATAAAAGTAAATAAGGAGATTACTTTGGACAAAAAAAACAAACAACGATTAATAAAAATGCTCGAAAAATATGAAACCAAAACAATCCATGATGGTATATTAGTAGGTTTTGATGGTTTCATAGATAACATTATTAATGTTGTAAATAAAAGATATTCGACTAATAATTTTTCCCCTATAAAATCAATTTCAGATTTTGCACAAAAAATTAAAAATGCCTCCGAAAAAAGTACTAATATAGAATTGGTTTCAAATTATAAAAAAATAGGTGGAAATGCCCCCATAATGGCTAATAGCCTTTCAAAACTGAACTCTCCCGTTTATCTTATAGCTGCTCTTGGAGAAAACAAAATTCACTCAATTTTTTCAAACCTTTCAAATAGATGCATAGAATGCTGCACAATTTCAAAACCGGGTGAAACCCTTGCTTTAGAATTTAAAGATGGAAAAATTATGATGGGACTTCTTGATTCTATTAATCATATTAACTGGAATAGTATCATAAATTCAGTAAAAACAAAAAAATTGATTAAAATACTTCAAAATGTTAAAGTTATTTCTTTTTTAAACTGGACTATGTTAATTCAGATGAATGATATAATCCAGCAGTTAACAAAAACAATTAGGGATTATAACATTGAATGCAAATATCTCTTTTTTGATCTTGCTGATTTTAACAAACGCAGCAGAGATGATATCGAAACCTTTATTCATATAATAAGAAATAAGCTTAAATCTTTTAGGATTATTCTGGGATTAAATTTGCATGAAGCAGAGATGTTATATAAATTCATCAACAGTACAGAAAAAATAGAATCAGATATAAATAGACTATGCTTTCATATTCAAAAAGAATTAAATCTTTATACGGTTTTTGTGCATACTCCCAAAAAAGTATCGCTGAGCTATCGGGAAAAGGTCAGGTCGTTTTCAACATTCTATAATGAAAATCCCAATATTTTGACCGGAGCGGGAGACCATTTCAATGCCGGCTTTTTCTCCTCATTTTTAAGAGGGTTCAAAATGGAAGAATCAATCCTTATGGGTATTGCAAATTCCTCCCTTTATATTTTAAAAGGAGAAGCGCCAAAGCTATCAGAGATTAAATCATTTATCAATTCTAAATTACTACAAAATTTTTAAGTTGACTTTTATATTTTTTTTCGTTAATATTTTACCGGGTAAAATGTTAACAAACCAAAATAGTGAAGGGAGAATTACATGAAACCTGATAATCTTTGTAAAATAAAAAATATTTTTAAAAAAATTTACAAATTTGAAAACAATTTGCAAAAGAAATTTAATCTCTCAATAAATGAAATTCTGACAATATGCAGTCTCTCAAATTTGAAAATGAGTTCTACCGAGCTGGCAACCGAAATAGGGGTTTCTCCTTCCAGAATGTCAAGAATATTAAAAAAACTGGAAAGTAAAAATTATATAAAAAGAACATTATCCAAAAATGATAAAAGAAAAATGATGTTTAATCTAACAGAAAAAGGAAAAGAAAAAGTTAGAACAGTACATGATACAGATATTAATATTCCAAAAATAAATACTAAGAAATAGCTGTGTTGAAACAGGGGGGGGGCATTAAAGCTCCCCTGTTTATATTCTATAAATTAACTTCTTTCTTATTTATTATTCTACTAATATTAAAATCTCCGGAAACAGATTTGAATATTTTTGATTTTATTTCTGAATCTTTAAACTGAATATCTCCACTTACAGTATTTGCTTCAAAATTCTTTATATTACAGTTGGCACCCTCTAAATCACCGCTTACTGATTTAAATTTCACTCCCTCTGCTTCAACTTTTTTTAAAACCAGGTCTCCAATTGTTACCTTTATATTCAAATTTGTTATTTTTATTTTGTTTACTACAGAATCTCCACTGGTACTAGCTATAAACAAATCTTTACCATCAAGTGAACTAATATTTAAATCCCCGCTGACAATATTTATTTCTGCAGATTTAATTCCGGTCAAATTTGAAATTACAAGATCCCCGCTAGTGGAACTTATATCCAATTTTTCCAGCTCACTAATACCTGTAACTGTTCCTTCTGCAGAGGTTGAATCTATTTTTAATTTTATTTGTGGAGGAATTGATAAAATAAACTTCGTATCCAGATCTGGAAAGGAAGTTTCAAGTTCCTCTTCAATATTTAGTACATTTCCTTTTTTTGATATTTTTATTTTGTAATTCTCTTCGGGATATCGATTCTTTAATATTTTCAATTCCACCTCATCATCATCACTTTTTTTTACTACATAGTCTGAGGATACCAATTTTAAATTTATATCTTTTACATCTTTATAGGAATATCTCTCTATCTCAGGCACAGCCCTTTTTATATCTTCTTTCGCCTTATTTTTAATTTTTTCAATATCTTCATCATCAATATCAATATTTAAATCATCAGTTCCAATTAAACTCTCATTTTTAACATATTTATTTAATTTTTTGTTTAATACATCATCATAATTCATTGACTGCCGAACAGCAAAATGAGCAATTTTACCTGCCACATTTCCTATTAATCTTCCCAAAAAACCCAGATCGGTTTCCTCATCATTTTCTTTAATATTCAGCCCACCCTTCCCCAGTTTAACTTTTTCTCCATCTGCTGAATCGATAAAGATTCCATTCTCATCGATTCTTATAGTATCATTATTATCTTTTACCAGTATTTTTTTATCTTCAATTTGAATTATTTTATCTTCTTTATCGGTTTTAATGGTCAGAGAACCATCCTTAAATGTCATAGTCTGGTCCTCTCTTATTACTTTAAACTCAATTTCTTTAGGAAAAGATATTTTATTTATTACTGATTTTTTTTCTCCATTTATAAAAATATTATTATTTTCTATTTTTATTGCTATATTTTTACCTTCTACCCGTAACTCTTTATCATCATTATGTTTTATTTTTTCTATTGAATTAATATTTTCAAAATATAAACGATATTTGTCCTTTTTTAACTTAATTGTACTTTCTGCAAAAATTGAAAATATCATTGTAAGTACAGCGATAACAACAAATATTTTTTTCATAAAAATCACCTCTCTAATAAAATAGACAAATCTCACGGGATAGATGTTTCAATTTTGTTTCATTTATTTTAACCAGGATAAAGGTGAAAGAGAAGATTGCTTATGCCGAATTTCAAAATGAAGTATCGGTTTACCATTTATTAGATCATTTCCAACTTTTCCAATTACATGACCTGCGGAAACCCTCTGGCCCTTTTTTACCTCTAAACTTGATAAATTTGTATAGATGCTAAAATAATCATTACCATGATCTATCATTATCATATTTCCAAAACTTTTATATTTTTTTGAAAAAACCACCAGGCCATTCGCTACGGAATTAACCCTGGCCCCATAATCTGTCTGAATATCGATACCCTCATTAAATATTTCCGTATTATATTTCTTGTTTATTACCTTTCCATAATTTTCAAATATGCTTCCTTCAACAGGCCATATCAATTCTCCTTTTAGACTCTTGAAATTTATATCAGAATAATATTTCTGAGCTCTCCGTTCCATTTTATTAATCAATCCATTTAATTCATTCTTTCTATTTTTCAATTCAGCTATTAGATTCTGATAGTATTCTTTTTTATTTCTAATTTCATTTAAGGATTTTTCTCTTACTTTTTCAAGATGGACCAATTTTTTTTCAGAAATTTTAAGGTTCAAATAATTTAACCTAATCTGCTTTTTTATCTTTTTTTTCCTATCAATTTTATTCTTTAAATCATCATGGACATTTTCTGCTTCTTTAAGAAGTATGTAATTATATTGACCAAATATTTGTAAAAGAATTTCACTTCTTCTGCTTTTTATACCTAAATTTGGCATTAGCTCACTACTTTCTGATTTTTTGTAGTTAATGAAGCTATCCTCGACAACCTTTTCAAGCACATTTTTAAGATCCTCAAGTCGATTATCAAGCTGCCCTATCTCTTTTAATAAATTTTCCAATTCCTGATTTACATTATCTAATCTTTTTTTATATCTGTTTTCCCTTCTTTTAACACTACTTATATTATCTCTTAAATTCTCCAAATAATTTAATATTTTGCCTTCCCTCTCGGCTAAATGGGATTTCTGCTGCCTTGAACGCTTGATTTCCACTTCAATCTGCTTGAGTTCTTTCTCTTTCTTATCAATTTCATTTTGGATATCTGCTTGCAATATACCTGAAAAGGAAAAAAGAATGATTAATAAAAAGACAATTTTTTTCATTTTTTAAAAAATTTTCCTATAGCTTTTTCAGTACCCAATAGGGTTATTAAAACTGTAAGCACAAATGCATAAAGAATCTGCTCTCCTGTTAAAAAAAGAATTTTATTAAATAATTTGTCTGCTCCTACATAAATATATTTCATTATACCCAATGATATTAAAAAGGAGATCACTGCATATATAAATGTTTCAATTACAAACGGTGTTTTAATATAAGTTTTCGTTCCTCCTACAATTTCCATAATCTCTATTTCTTTTTTTACAGAAAACAATGACACTTTAAAGATATGTATCCATAAAATATAGGTTAAAACAAAAAACAAACCAATTAAACCGTATGCAATATACTCACTCCATTTTGCTATTTTCAATGACTTATTGAACCACTCTTTTGGATAAATTATTGTAGATATCGTGTTATTATCAATTTTATCTATAAATCTATCGATATTTTCAATAGATATTTTGTTGAAATTTATTTTTATTGCTATAGTGGCCGGTAAAGGGTTTTTATCCAAAAGGGGATAAATTTTTTCAATAATTTCACTTGAATTAACAAAATTTTTTAAATTTTCGGCGGCATCATTTACAACAATTTCTTCCACTGAAATTAAATTATTGTTTTTAATATTGTTAATATTTTTTTTAATATCTTCGTTATTAATATCCTTTTTTAATATTAATTCAATTCTTAAATTTTTATTGAATACCTCAAGCACATTCTGCAAATTATTATGCATCATCAACAGAAACAGATTTGCAGAAATTAATATTATCAATGAGAGAACAAGGGAAAAAGCAACTTTACGATGATGGTACATATTACTAAAAGCAGATTTAATCAGATAAAATACTTTATTCATAAATTTTTCCCTTGCTTACATGCAGCTTTCTGTAGGAATATTCATTTACAAGGTCATAATCATGAGTTGCCATAATAACGGTTGTTCCTCTAGCATTTATCTGCTCAAGAACTTTTATTATAGATTTAGATATAGCAGGATCCAGATTACCTGTTGGCTCATCTGCCAGTATTAAATCCGGAGATGTTACAAGTGCCCTGGCTATTGCGACCCTCTGCTGCTCTCCACCCGAAAGCTGGTATATAGGTGTGTTTATTTTATGGCTCAATTTCATCTGATTCAACACCTCAAGAATTCTTTTATGAGCTTTCTGGGGTGAAAATCCAACTACATTAGCAGCAAGTTCCAGATTTTCATAAGCAGTTTTATAAAATAAAAGTTTGAAATTCTGAAAAACTACACCCATTTTCTGTCTTATTAAAGCTCTTTTTTTGTGGGTGTATTTAGATATTTTCTCTCCAAAAAGATATAACTCCCCTCTGGTAGGGAGCTCTTCAAGATATATTACTTCTAAAAAAGTTGTTTTCCCGGCTCCCGAAGGACCGGTTAAAAATACAAACTCTCCCCTATCAATTTCTAGATTAACATTTTTTAAAGCAGGCCATGTTTTTAAATAAGTTTTGTAAAGATGATTCATTCTAATCATAGATTTATGATAACAAATTATCATTTAATTGCAAGAGTATTTAAATACTATTAAACAAATTCAATAAAAATTAATGACCAAATTAATATGATTTTAATGTATTAACTTTAAAAATTAAAATAGATATGTTATTATGAAAATAATCAATTATGGAGGTGATTATATGAAGCACTTAATATTGGCTGGTGGAAGCGGAACAAGATTGTTTCCATTAAGCAGAAAGAAAAAGCCCAAACAATTTTTAAATTTGTTTTCCAATAAATCATTAATACAGGAAACTATACTCAGACTGAACTCCGATAACTTCACAGTAATCAGCGGCAAAAATACATATTATAAACTAATGGATGATTTAAAAGGAATTGAACTTTACAGTGAAGATAGAATATTACTGGAACCGGAAGCAAAAAATACAGCTCCTGCTATACTTTATGCCTTAACTGATATTGAGGATAATGAAATAGTATCTGTTCTACCTTCTGATCATTATATTAAAAACACTAAAAAGTATCATAAGCGTCTGGATGATGCGAAAAATCTTGCAGAAAAAAACTACATTGTAACAATAGGAATTAAACCTTATTACCCTGAAACAGGATATGGATATATTAAAATTAATGATAAGATAAGTAGAAAAAATTACACTGTTGATAAATTTGTGGAAAAACCGGATAAGAATACTGCAGAAAAATATATGGACAGCGGCAATTATCTCTGGAATGCCGGCATGTTTATATTTAAGAAGAAAACCTTTATCGAAGAAGTTAAGAAATTAGACCCTGAACTTTATAAATTTTACAGTAAGCTAAAAAACAATCCTGAAGAAAAAGAAAGAATTTATAAAGAGGTTAAAAACATATCAGTAGATTATGCAGTTATGGAAAAAACCGGCAAAATGGCAGTAGTTGAAGGTGATTTTGGCTGGAGTGATATTGGCAACTGGAAAGCCTTAAAAAAGCTGCTGGACAAATCAGACAAAAATATAATAAAATCTGCTGAAGCTTTCAATATTGAAAGCAAGAACAATATAGTATTTACAGATAAGCCTTATATCAGCCTGATAAATGTTAAAGATTTGGCGATAATTGATACAAAAGATTTACTTCTAATTTCGGATTTAAATCATTCCCAAAAAGTAAAACAGGTATACAACGATATTGATAAGAAACACCCCCAGGTAACCGAGGCCCTTCCCGATGAAAAAAGGCCGTGGGGAGAATTCGCTTCTCTCATGAATTCTGCAGAAAATGGATTTAAAACAAAGTGGATCCGGGTAAAACCAGGTGAAAAACTTTCTCTTCAATATCATCATAAAAGGGAAGAGCACTGGATAATTGTTAAGGGAAAAGCCAAAATGACACTGGAAAAAGAAACTTTTAATGTAAAAAAAGGTGATTATATACATATACCCAAAGAAGAACTGCATACAATAGAGGGCATCCGGGAAACAGAGTTTATAGAAGTGCAGATGGGCGATTATCTCGAAGAGGACGATATCGTGAGAGTAGAGGATAAATATAACAGATAACACTAAGAAACCAGGCTGGAGGAGTTTCTATCTCCTTCCAGCTGTATTCTTTTATAAGAATTTCTAAAACTTAAACTGAATTAAGGCCCCGATCTCTTTTCTTGTATAGTCCAGATTTTTCTGTTTATCAAAAAAAAGTTCATCTTCATCGTAAAAGGCTACCAGAAATAGATTTTCAATTTCCAGATTGCTAAAATATTTAATGCCCCTTCTTGTTCTTCTATAATCAAGAATGGAAGAATAGTTGCTCACCTCGCCGCTATACCCCTCTATATCATAGTATACAGTTAAATAATTTCTGCTGCTGAATTTGTATAATAATTCAAAAAACAAACTATTTTGTATGATATTTTCATCAACTGTATCCATATCGGGTATAATATACTGTTTGAAATACCAATCTTTATCATTATATAAAGAATCAGCATCATAAATATATTTGAAATTTTCTCTTATATTTAAAAACAAATCTAAAAATAAATTAAATCTATTATTATATTGCATAGCTGCCTGCAGAGTGCTGTCTTCTTTCTGTTTAATAAAATTTTCAATTTGGGGAGAATAGTAAACAAAATCATATTTTTTATCATAATTTATGCTTAAACTCAAATTTCCATTCTCATATTTAACATCTCCGGTATATACTTCATAATTTTTTTCTAAATTTGATATATGAAGATCAGGATCAATTACTTTTTTATAACTGGCCATAAATTCTATATTATGCTTTTTAATTTTATATTTTAAAATTAAGTCTTTTTTCCCATCATCGATTCCCTCACCATAAAGATTATACTCATTTCCAGTTTGAGAATAGTAAGGAATATAAAATCTATCGTATAAGGCATATTCAGAATTTTTATAATTGCTCTTTAAATTAAAAGCATAAGACACATTGAAGTTATGGGTAAAAAAATTCTCATACTCAATGCTGAAATCGTATGTTTCCTCACCCAGTTCTCCATAGAGTTTATGATAATCCCAGTTGAAATCAGAATTCGAATCTTCAACAAGCTTCCACTTATGAGAAAGTGGGATAACATTTAATAGATAATCTCCCCCAATCCATGAATATTCGAATTGAGCTTCAAATTTATTTTGTTTGTAGTTTGTATTAAAGTAGTAAACATAATCTATTTCCCTTTTATCATACTTATAATCATCGGGAACTATTTTGGATTGGAACACTTTAATCAGCCAGTTTAAATTATTAAAACTTGATTCTAGATTAATACTCCATATATTTGAATCAAAAGGCGCAAAATTAGATGATAGATTTGTAACTGAATGTGTATCATTATGCAAATCCACATAGGAAATTCCTATTTTAGTATTTTTAAATAGCGTTTTGTTAAAATCAAATGCATTAAGATAAATAAGCTGCTGATCAGTATTGGTTCTATTATAGGTTATTTCAATTCTGTCATAATCACCATTCATAATTTGAGAAGGAATAATTACTTCCCCATGATTTATGATGCATGAATTGGTTATTTCGATAACGGCCCCATCCCTGTAGGCGTTTATAAAAACAGGAATATTGCCCTGTTCTATATCAAAATAATTGTATGGTTTTTCAAAGTTATATATATAGGGTTTATCTTTATTCCAGTCATTTACATTAACAACAACTCTATCGGTATCATCAAATCCAAATTCAAGTGGGATATCCGGCCTTGCTGCAACAAATGTAATATTTGTATTCTTCCATTTTTTAGATATTTGAACTCCGGTTACAGGTGTATTTTGCTTATCTAGATTCAAATCATCAAAATGAGGTGTGATTTTCCCAATTTCCATAGAAAAACTATTATCTTTAATTAACTTTATACTTTTAAATTCAAAATAGGAATTTCGGGACTCTAAATTCTGACCGCTTTTAAAACTAAAATTCCCTGAAATTTTAAATTCATCAAACTTTTTTTTAAAATACACGTCCAGATTATTTTTTATTGTACCCTCGCGTAAAATATAATCATCACTTCTTAAAAGGTCATTATTGAAAGTTAAATTATAGTTATTCCCTTTAAATAAGGGCATACTCCTTGCTTCGGGAAAATTTTCTCTTCCATAAAACACATCAGAATCATAGAGATAAAGTCTATTACTAAATGTAAGTCCTTCTTTCACATCATCTAATATAGTTATAATATTTTTTGAAGAAAATTGCCAGGAAAACTTATCCGACTCTTTTTTTTGAATCCAGTTAATTTTACTTAAATATGGAAAATCAATTATCCGGTCATATTCGGTATTTAATAAAGTGTTGAATATTATGTTATCATCAGCAATCTCCCCACTGGAAGCAAATACAACACTAAGACACAGAATCATGGATAAAATTAATTTTTGAAAAGGCATTTACTATTCTTTCTTCTTCTGATTAATTTGATCAATTATTAACTCAGTGTTTTTCCTTTGTATCATGCTCATCTTATTAATATAGGGCCATTTAGGTTCTCCCGGATTGTGGAGCATGGCATCAATCAAATATATTTTGTTGTTTTCTTTATCATGATAATAATAAGTTACAAAGACTCCACCTCTAATATTTTCATTATTTTCCCATAAGCCCTGAAGTTTATAAAAGGAATTTCCTTTATAATCAATTTTTTCAAAATTATAGAAGTAATTTTTATCAGGACTCTCTTTTTTCCATTCCTTCATTTCGGTAAAAACAACATCACCATCATAATACATTCCAGTAACCTTATTCCTCAGTTTTACTGCGTTTTCTTCATTCACCTGTTTGCTGGCGGAATATTCTTCACTGTAGAAAAAAAACAACCTATCCGGTGCCCGTGTAACCACAGAAAGAAAATCATCCTTTTCTTTAAAGCTAAAATATCTTTTAGGAATATGTAATTTAAAATCAAACCTTTCTTTGGCTTTTTTCACAAGTTCAGAATTGGTATCTTCCTTAAACAGCTCATCTTCAATCCTTTTTTGAACATCCTTCTCTACAATATCTCCAGCTTTTTCAACTGCTTTTTCAATATCATCTTCGGTAATTACATCTCCTGCAAAAAGAAGAAAAACAACAGTCTGACCCTCCGCCCACATATTTTCTTTATGTGCTATAGTAACATCCTTCGTTTCATAAACCTTATCACTTCCCAGCACATCGGTAATATAAGTAGTTACATCTTCAGTGGTCATAATATTATCTATAAAAACTATATTTTTATATTTCTTCATTCTCGAAGCTTTTTCAATATTTTTCTTCATAATTTTGAATATTGATTCTGAATGTGTAAAAAATACCTTATTTGATAAATTATCCAGAATCATATCCTCCCTTGCATTATAAAATTCATTATCGGCAAAGAGCAAAAGGTCATATTCCTTCCCTATTGTTGAAAATTTATGCCCTCCGCTGCATGAGTTTAAAAATATTCCAAAAACCAAAAAGATTAATAATATATAATATCTCTTTTTCATCTTAACCTCCCTTTAATATAAAAATAGTTTAATTTGTATAAAAAATCAAGAAATATACCTAGAACAAAGCAAAGCCTGATTCAAAATTGCAAATTGCAAATACCAAATGGCTAATTCAAAAAATAATTCACATCTCAAATCGTGTGCACAAAATTTTGAGTCTAATTTTTCTGAAGACAAAATCATTTAAAAATTATTCAAAAAAGTTTCCCGAACTTAGACTTGATAAAAGCTAACCATATCCGTCAGGAATATTCTTTACTTATAGTTTCTGTGATGAACATTCCGGGTGAAGCGAACAAAGTAAACGAAATCCCGAAATCTTCTATCATTACTTTTATAACTTTCTCAAATCCTGACCCGGAAACTTAATCTTAACCTTAGTCTTAATCTAAAAATTGCGGTAGCAATTTTTAAACACTCACAGACACTAATAATAGTGACTCCAAATTATTATTTGCCCTGACTTGTATGTATTCATATTTTAAGTATATTTAATATAGAAGGAAAAGGAGGTATTATGGAATCAAAAAGTTTTATAAAAAATTTATTTGATTTTGATTTTTCAGAGTTTGTAACCCCTAAAATTATTAAAGCACTTTATATTCTATGTATGGTTGGGATAGCCATTGGCGCTCTAATGATTATTGTAAATGGATTTAATATTTCAACATTATTTGGGATACTAAGTTTGTTAATATTTGCTCCCCTTTATGTTGTTATAGGGTTATTAATTATAAGGGTATGGCTGGAACTTGTAATTGTATTTTTCAAAATACATGATTATGTAAAAGATCTAAAGGATAAGGAATAAACTAATTAGAGTAATCAGATCCTCTATTTATTTTATCACCAAATTTCTTCTTTGCCTTATCTAAAGCTTTATCGACCTTAGAACCTGTTTGATTATCATCAAACAGGTTCATCTGCCTGTACTTTTTTTTACTTTTTAATTTTGCAACTCCTACACCTATTAATCTTACTTTTTTATTTGAATTTTTAAATTCCTGCATCAACAATCTGGCATACTCAATAAGCGTTGAACTATCCTTAAAATATTCACCTAGTGTTTTTCTTCTTGTATATGTTGTAAAATTTTCGAACCGAATCTTTATAAAAACTGTTTTTGCCCAGAAGTTTTTCTTTCTTAATCTTCTTGCCACTCTGTCTGATATGGAAACAATTTTACTATCGATTATGTCAAAATTATCAACATCCTCACTAAATGTACACTCCTCACTAATTGACTTTGTTTTACTGTAATTAGTCACATCCCTATCATCTTTTCCATTTGCAAGTTTCCAAAGTCCAACACCGTGTTTGCCAAATTTCCTTTTCATTATATCTTTAGGTATCTCAGCAATATCTCCGACTTTTTTTAAACCCATTTTTTTAAGTTTTTTTAAAGTTTTATCTCCAACACCCCAAAGTTTTTTCAATGAAAGCCCAGAAAGAAATTTTTTCTCCTGACCGTAGGGGCAAATGGTAAGACCATCTGGTTTATTTAAATCAGATGCAATTTTGGCTATCGACTTATTTGATGCTATCCCCACACTGGCAGACAATTTTGTCTTCTTCTTAATTCTGGCCTTTATTTTTTCTCCCATATCATTTACAGATTCATAAAAATGTTCACATCCTGTCATATCCAAAAAAGCTTCATCTATACTTATTTTCTCAATAACAGGAGTGAATTCATTAAATATTTTCATTATCTGATTGGAAATTTCTTCATATCTTTTAAAATGGGGTTTAACATAAATACCATCCGGGCAGCGACGGTAGGCTTTTGATATTGGCATAGCTGAATGAATGCCATATTCCCTTGCTTCATAACTGCATGTTGAAACGACACCTCGCCCGTTTCCTTTTTCAGGATCTGCTCCCACAATTACAGGTTTATCTCTATACTCAGGATTATCAAGCTGTTCTATAGAGGCAAAAAATGCATCCATATCAACATGAACAATAGTTCTTTTTCTCATTTTTCTCCAGACGATAAATAATTCACATAACTGGTTATGCTGTTTTTTGCTATATTTATGATTCTGTAGCCTATATTATAACTAGCCACCTCAAAATATTCAAGGTCACAATTTATTTGAAAAAAAGTAGATGGAGCAACATAAACATTTATTTTATTTATGGATATCTCTTTATCACAGTGCTGGTGACCACTAAAGATCTGGCTTATATTTTGTATTTCTTTTATCTCTTTCCAGAAATCGTTTTGATTTAACAGTTGATATTTAATATCCATATATTTACAGCCAGTTTTAACTGGAGGATGATGCATAAATAATACAATTTTTTTATCAGTATAAATATTTGCCAGTTCTTTTATTCTTTTAAGCTGCTTGCTGGATATTCTACTATTTGAGGTATCCAGAAATATTAACAGGTAATATTTATACACTTCATGATAGAATATTTCCTTTGAATTAATCGTTTCAACATTAAAAACTTCTGATAAAAGTTTTGAGTCATCATGATTTCCAGGAATTATATGATACCTATGTTCAAACCTATCAAGCCGGGTTTTAATCCATTTATAAATATTTTTAGAGGGCTCTCTGAAAGCAAGGTCCCCTGATATTAAATATCTATCAAATTTTATATCTTTCGAATATTCCAGAACTTTAAGGAAATTTTTTCTGGTATCAACACCGTGTGTTTTTTGATTTATGTTCCCTATATGGATATCACTTATTTGAAATATTTTAATACTTTATTCCCCAATTATTTTAATCAGTACTCTTTTATCTCTCTGACCATCAAATTCACCATAAAAAATCTGTTCCCAGGGACCGAAATCGAGCTTGCCCTCTGTTATCGCTACTGTAACATCCCTCCCCATTATCTGTCTTTTGATATGTGCATCCGCATTGGTTTCTCCGGTGTTATTATGTTTGTATAGTGATGGGTTATGAGGAACATGCTCTTGTAACCATCTTTTATAATCCTCATGAAGACCGCTTTCAGCATCATTAATAAATACACTTGCGGTAATATGCATCGGACTTACGAGACACAAACCTTCATTTATACCGCTTTTTTTTAATGCTTTTTGAACTTTTCGGGTAATATTTATAAACTCTACTCTTTTATCGGTATTAAACCATAATTCCTTTTTATATGACTTCATATTTCCTCCTCTAATATTAAAAAGCTTGACACAAAGAAATTATATTATATAATTTTTTCAGCTTCAAGGCCGAAGTGGCGGAATTGGTAGACGCGTTGGATTCAAAATCCAATGGGCCTTGCGCCTGTGAGGGTTCGAGTCCCTCCTTCGGTATAGGTAAAATTATGAAATAATTTTACCTATAGAACCAGAACGAGAACAAGAACCAGATTAAATTTCTTATTTTTTCCTCTCAATAAATAAAATATATTAAGTTTCAAATTTACTAAAAAAATAATTTAATATAGAATAAACAAATTTAATCGATACTCGATTTTTCGAAATTCGAGGTTCGAAAATATTGCTGTCGCAATTTTTACTATGCTCATCGCACATAGTACAACACAACAGAGCACAAAGAAAAAAGCAATGCATCATCAAACAAAACACAGAGGTTGAATGCAAGACCTATTTTTTAAAAAAATGATTTTAATATAAAAGTCATAGAAGTAACTCATAAGAGAAAGTTTAAAACTGGACAGGATTTTTATAAAAAACTATGAAGAATAAATAAAAGTACACCTAACTAGTTCATCAGATTCTCGCTTCAAATTTTTAAAAATCAGTGACACGATTATAGTGAATAATCTAACCTAAATAGCTTAAAATTTTTGACCTTCAAAAAAAATAATTTAAAGCTCATACAAGAAGATTCCGGGATTACGCTCACTTCATTCGCTTCACCCGGAATATGCATATACAAATCATATGATATGAATATTCAGTGACCGATCAAGGCCCTTAGTAATTCAGGATGGTTTGTATATCAAGAATAATAAAAAAAATATTAACTAAAATCATTTAATATTTATGTTATTATGAAAATAAGTAATTAAATAAAATTATAGGGAGGATGTTATGTCTAAATACAATAAATATGTTGATAGAGCTATAAAGCTGGGAGTAGTTGATGCAAAAGTCATCTCTGCTGATACAATTGAGACTTCGCATGCCGTAAGATGGAAATGCCGTTTTGGATGTGACACATATGGAGAAAGATTAACCTGCCCACCAAATGTTTTTTCTGTGAATGAAACTGAAAAAATGGTTGAAGAATTTAATTATGCACTCTTACTTCACGACCACGATGATCCTGAAATGCAGGATATAGTTGTTAAACTCGAGCACGAAATTTTTCTTGATGGATTCTATAAAGCTCTTGGACTTGCATGCGGTCCATGCAAAAGGTGTGATATAGAAGACTGTAAATCCCCCTGCCCATATCCCGAAAAAATTCGGCCATCTCTTGAGGCCTGCGGAATAGACGTTTATAAAACAGTTAGGAATAATGGTTATGACATTGAAGTTCTTCAAAATGAAGAAGAAATTCCTGATTATTTTGCTATGGTTTTTATTGAATAATAAATATTTTAGAAAAAATATTGGAGGTTAACTAAATAGATAACCTCCAATCATATATATCTATTCAGATATTATTTTGAATTAGCAGGTTCCATACTTATATTTTTACCTTTAATTCTGTTATTATTCATAACCATCAGTACTTTTTTGGCATGATCACGCGGTACTTCAACAAAAGTATATCTATCATATATATCTATTAATCCGACCAATCCGCCCGATATACCTGTTTCTCCGGCAATAGCTCCAACTACATCTCCAGGAGTTATTCCCTGATTTTTACCGACATTTATAAAGAATCTTACCATTCCGGGCTCAGCTCCTGTTTCTTTAAAGCTATCATCAGATTCAACATCTTCTTTTTTATCCTGTTCCATTGCAAGTCTCAACAATGCAGATGCAATATCAACAGCAGTATAATCTTCCTGTATTATCTCATTAATAACCTCTTTTTCAGTAGAAAAATCATCTTCATTTAGCATCTTAAAAACATTTTCAAGAAGTAGATTCATTTTCACTTCTTCTACATCATCGGGTGATGGTACCGATCTTTTCTGAATTTTTGTTTTTGTATATTTCTGAATACTTTTTAATTTATAGATTTCCTTTCCAGAAACTAAAGTAAATGCAGATCCATCTTTGCCCGCTCTTCCTGTTCTTCCTATTCTGTGTACATAATATTCTTCATCCTGCGGTATATCATAATTAAAAACAATCTCAATATTGTTTATATCAATTCCTCTGGCTGCTACATCCGTAGCTACAAGTATTTCAACAGTACCATTTTTAAATTTTTTCATAACCCTATTTCTCTGAGGTTGACTTAATCCTCCGTGAATATTATCAGCAAAATAACCTCTTGCCTGAAGCTGTATAGCCAGTTTATCCACCTTTTTTCTTGTATTACAAAATACCAGAGTTCTATCGGGGCTGTGAATATCGATTATTCTGGTCAGTGCCTCCAGCTTCTTTCTTCTATTTACCTTAAAATATGCCTGTTCCGTGTTTGGAACCGTCAGCTTTTTATGAACCACCTTAATTATTTCGGGATTTTTTTGATATTTTTTCCGTAAAGCCAGTATCGATCTGGGCATAGTAGCTGAGAAAAATACAGTCTGTCTTTCTCCTTTAATACCTCTTAATATAGTTTCAATATCATCTCTAAACCCCATATTTAACATCTCATCAGCTTCATCCAGTACAATCATATTTAAATTATCGAGTTTCAATGTCTTTCTTCTCATATGATCCATTGTTCGCCCTGGAGTTCCTATTACAATCTGTGCTCCCTTCTTAAGTGTTTTAATTTGATGTTTAATAGACTGACCTCCATAAACCGGTAAAATGGTTATACTTTTCATATATCTCGCTAATCTTCTTATCTCCTCGGATACCTGAATAGCAAGCTCCCTGGTAGGACAGAGTATTAATACCTGTACATTTTTATTTTCAGGTTCAATCATTTCAAGTATAGGTATTCCAAACGCCGCTGTTTTTCCTGTTCCTGTTTGGGCCTGTCCTATAACATCTTTTCCCTTCATTACCTCAGGAATAGCCTGGGTTTGAATAGGAGTTGCCTCTTCAAATCCCATATCCTCCACAGCCTTTTCAATTTCTTTTGATAAATTTAAATCTTTAAATTTTTTCTTATTCATAAATAATTCAATCCTTCTTTCCTTTTTGTTTTATTTACATTATTACCACTATACATAACAATCCGCTAAAATAGAATAATATTTACTTTCTAAAATTATAAAGTTAAAAGTAAAGATTATATCTGTAAAATTTTAATGATTTTTTATTGTAATAATGATTTTTAATTGAATTATTTTTTAGAAAATTTAGATTTTTGGAAATTCCCGGCCCCGTTTTAAGACTAATTTATATTAAATCTTTAATACTCTATGTATTAAAGTAAACCCGACAAAACTAATCTTAACATCTTTAATTCTCAAAATATTAACTTTAAAAACCCTTATTAATAAATAAAAATCCTTATTTTTTTACAAAACACTACTTCGCCACATAGAAACTACACCATTACAGGAATAAGTCAACCCCTGTTTTATTTTATTAGTAACGCTATTTTTCAGAATCAATTATGCCACGAAAGTTCAATTGCAAAATCAGAATTGCAAATAGCGAATTAAAAATCACTATCACGATTTTAAATTGCTAATGGATAATAGCAAATGGCGAATTAAAAAAATTTCTATCTTAATTTTTAGATTAAAATTATGACTAAGATTAAGCGATTTGCGAATGTTATAAAAGCACTACTAGAAGATTCCGGCACTACGCTTACATTTCGGCCGGAATTTGCATAAAAATAAAACATAAGTAATGAAAATACATGCCAAAAGAAATTATCACCGATAATTTCTAGATTCAGGACCAGAAAATACAATTGAAAATTTCAGTCAAGCTGGCCCGTATGTAACGAAAAAGAGAAAAAAATATATATTCTATTTATTATATTTTTTAAAAATATACAGAAAATAGAATTCAGATTCCAGAAAACTAGGGTATAACCGAGTGATATTCAGGAATCCCCTATCATCCTTGTAGTGTCTGGGTGTGTTAAAAATTGCTAACATGATTTTTTCCCATAGTATAAATTAATTAAGTAATTTTAAAAATGAATATTGCCATTTATTTACTTACAAAAATCCCTCAAAGATATTATATTTTCAATCTTATTCTAAAAATTTAGCTATGCTTATTTTACCTTACATACCTTTTATAGACTGATTTACAGCAGTATCTATCTGATTCTGCAAAAATTCTGGCAGTCCTTTAATCTTCAAATCGAGGAACCCGTGTACTATTAAAGAACGGGCCTGCTCTTCGCTTATTCCCCTCGACATCAGGTACTCAATCTCCTCATCTCCTATTTTTCCCACAGAGGCTTCATGCGCAAGTTCAACATTCTGTTTGTTACTATTTAAGGATGGTGATGAATATATCCTTCCTTCTTTTTCCAAAATTAAACCATTGCATTCCATAAACCCGCTAACCTCTTCTACAGTTGCCTCCAGTTCAACAGGAGCGGTTATATCTCCACCGTTTGTAACTGTTCGACTTATAATATCTCCTCTTGCTCCTTCTGCATTAAGCTGAATTTTTCCACCAACAAAAAGATCGGTTTTTTCAGGGGCAAATAGAATAGAATTTAATCTTGCCTTCCCGTCTTTTCCATTGATATAAACAACAGGGGAGGTTTCGGTTGATTTTACTTCTTTCAATGAAACATAATTGGACATATAATGTGCATTTTCCCCAACTTCAATTGCTGATCTGGGTCTGACAATTACACCTGGGGCCCAATCATGTATCATTGTGTAGGAAAGAAAGGAACCTTTTTTCAAAAAAGTTTCTGTAATACCTATATGGTATCCTTCTTTTACATAATTTCCCGAAGCACATCCATTAATAATGTGCAGCTCGCTATCTTCCTCGGCAATCAATATATTGTGAACAACCTGCTCTTTTCTTGTAGCTTTTATATAAAAACAAGCCTGGAGGGGAAAAGTAACCTTGTGACCTTTTTTAACCCTGATAAAATATCCTTTGGGCTCATCATCCTCATATGCCATTTTGGTGTATTTATCCTTCTCCGGGTCAACCAGCTTCCACATATATTCTTCTACCCAATCATATTTTTCTATCGCCATTTTTATCGGCATTAGCTCTACACCTTCCAGATTCAAATCAACTTCTACTATATCATCATCAACAAGTATATAGGACCCTGTATTTTTTTTATTTTTGGTTTTAATACCTACATTTAACATTTTTTCTTTATCTTCTTTGGAAAGATTTACTCGCTCTTCTGACATTCTATACACCCCTTAAATCCATTTGTTTGTATCTCATCAAAAATCTCATGAGGATTTCCATGACAGGAAATTCTTCCATCAACCATAACATAAGCTTTGTCTGCTTCTATATAATCAAGAATATATCCTGTATGAGTTATTATTAACCCCATTTTGGTTCTATTTTTTATTTTGTAATTCAGAGATTTTTCCATTAAATGCTTTGCCTTATTTCCAATTATTTTTAGATTTTCAATATCAACTCCCGATTCAGGTTCATCCAGAAGCACAAGCTCGGGATTCTGGTGAATCAGCTGAATAATTTCCGATTTTTTCATCTCTCCACCTGAAAAACCAAAATTCAAATCCCTATCAAGATAATTCGCAAGACTCAAATCATCAATATCTTTCTTTTTTAATTTATTATCCGAAATTATATTCAGCATTTTCTTTAGGGCTACTCCTTTTACAGCAGGGGGATGTTGATACATAACCCCTATCCCTAGTTTAGCCCTTTCATTAAGGGGCATCTTAACAATATTTTTCCCCTTAAATATTATTTTTCCCTTTGTAACTTTATACTTTGGATACCCCATTATGGTTAATAATAGGGTGCTTTTCCCACACCCATTAGGACCAAATAGTATATGAGTTTCTCCCCGGGGAATTGTCAGGTTTACCCCTTCCAGTATCTTTTCATTTTCTATTTCAACATGTAAATTTTTTACTTGAAGTTTATTCTTTTTCATTTAATAATCATCCCTTATTTTTATTTATAATTCCTTTATCTTTATCAAAATTAAACATCTGCTTAATTGATTCGATGGAGCCCAATACCCCGCTGGCTTCATAAGGCAGCAATACAGTTTTGTCATTTTTCTGTATTATTTCTCTAAATGCATCTATATACTTAATAGCTATCAAATAATCTCCCGGTTCAGTACCGGTTTTTTCCAACCCATCACTAACAAGCTGTATAGCTTTTGCTTCTGCCTTTGCAGTTTTCAGTCTTGCCTCAGCCATACCTTCTGCTTCAAGAATTTTTGATTTCTTAACACCTTCGGCTTTTAATATTTCCGATTTTTTCTTACCTTCAGCTTCCAGAATTGCAGCTCTTCTATCCCTTTCAGCTCTCATCTGCTTTTCCATGGCATTTTTTATATCCTTTGGTGGGTTAATATCTTTCAATTCAACTCTGTTAACTTTAACTCCCCACTTATCAGTAGCTTCATCAAGAATAGTTCTTAGTTTTTGATTAATTGTATCCCGGCTTGCCAGCGTTTCATCCAAATCAAGCTCACCAATAACATTTCTAAGTGTGGTTTGTGTAAGTTTTTCAATGGCTACAGGAAAATTATTTACTTCATATGTCGCCTTTACCGGATCAGTAATTTGGAAGTACAACAAAGCATTGATCTCGATAGTAACATTATCTTTTGTAATAACATTTTGTTTTGGAAAATCATATACGGTTTCTCTTAAATCTATTCTTGGTGTAATTTTCTGATGCATATAAGTTTGTCCTTCTACATCTCTATATTCTCTCTGGTTTATCTTCCTGGCACTTTCAAATATTGGAACAATTACATGAATTCCGCTATCCAGGGTTCTGTGATATTTACCCATCCTTTCAACAATCATAACCTCTGCCTGTTTTACAATTACAATTCCTTTAGCTAATACTATAAAAACCAAAAAAGCTATAATAATTATTGCATATAATCCCATTTTTCCCCCTAATTTTCATCTTTCTTTTTTACTAAAACCTTATTTCCTTCGATTTGTTTCACGATAATTTTTTCTCCTATTTCTATTTTATGGTCATCTATAGATTTTGCTTTCCACATATCTCCATAAATCTGCACATACCCGGTTTCTTTATCAATTTTTTCTCTTACAATACCTTCTTTTCCTACTAAACCCGAGATATTTGTTTCATTTCCTTCCCTGCCATATAAATATTTTAAAAATATATCCCTCAAGAAAACAAATATTACAATGTTGAGAACAACAAAAAATAACCACTGGATGGTATAATAACTGGGGATAATTAGAGAAACAACTGAAGTAATCACAGCAGACACACCCAGTGTTGCTGCAAAAAAACCTGGAGTAAAAATTTCAACTACTATCAATAAAACTCCAAAAATTAACCAGTAATAAAAAGGCATCCTAATCATTCCTTTCCACTTTAAATCCGGGAGGAGCTTTCTTTTTATGTTTATTTTTCCTAATTAACTCGGATGTTTTTTTAATAATATAGTCTATATCATGATTTAATTCAAGCTCAGGCTCTGACTTTAACTTGTAATATTTTCTAATACCGTATTCAAGCTCATCATAACTTAACCCGATTTCATCTTCATCTGTTTGATTTTTCCACAGCCCTCCTGAAGGAGTTTTTTCTAATATTTCTGAAGGTACTCTTAGAATCTTTCCAAGCTCTATTACTTCACGCTTAAATAATCCAGCCAGGGGAAGTATATCGACTCCTCCATCCCCATATTTAGTAAAATAGCCAATTTCCAGCTCGGTCCTGTTTCCCGTACCCAGAACCATATATTTATTAATTTGTGAATAATAATACAAAAACATCATTCTTATTCTTGCTTTTGTATTGGCCAAAGCCAGTTTCTTTGAATAATCAGTTACATCTTCAAGGTTTGATTTATAATTTCTCTTTTCTACATTTTCTTGAAATTTATCAAAAATATTTTCAAAATTGATAATTTTATAAGGAATATTGTTTCTTTTTAATAGTAGTTTGGCATCTTTTGAATCCTTTAAGGTATTGCCACAGGGCATAATTAGACATAATATATTTCCGGGAAAAGCCTTTTTAGCCAGTTTTATTGTTACTGCGGAATCTATCCCCCCGGAAGCTCCTATAATAACACCTCTGAGTCCTGCGCTTTCAACCTTTTTTGTTATCCACTGAGGAATTTCTTCCTTCAAACTATTTAATCTCATATTTTTCCTCTTTTACAGGTTAATTAGTTATTATATACTTCTATTGCCTTTTTAAGAAGTTGAATGCTCCTTCGCATATTTTTCTCTTCTAATATGTATGCAATCCTGATCTCATTTTTCCCTCTATTATCTGAAGCATAAAACCCGCTTGCCGGAGCGACCATTACAGTCTCTTTATTTTCTTCAAAATCAGTTAAAAGCCATTTTGCAAATTTTTCTGTATCATCAATTGGAAGCTTTACAACCGTATAAAATGCTCCAGATGGTTTATGAGCAACAATTCCATCAATTTTATTCAGTTCCTCATAAACGATATCTCTTCTCTTTCTATATTCATTTTTTGCATTTTTAATATAAGTTCTATCTGTTCGATACAACTCAGCTGCCAGCACCTGTTCCAGAGTAGGTGGGCACAACCTCGCCTGTGCCAGCGACATTACTGCATCTATATAATTTTTGTTTTTGGTTATAAATGCCCCTATCCTTGCCCCACATGCAGAGTATCTTTTAGATACAGAATCAATTAATATTGTTCTATCTTTTATCTCTTCAAATTCCATGACACTTACATGTTCAGCATTATCATAAACAAATTCATTATATACCTCATCACCTATAACCGTTAAGTCATATTTTTGGGCAAGTTTAGCGATCTTTTTATAATCCCCCTTTTCATGAACAGTACCTGTGGGATTATTTGGAGAACACATTAATATGGCTTTGGTTTTACCGGAAATATAACTTTCAAGCTTTTCATATGAAGGAAGTTTAAACCCATTCTCTACATTTGTTTCTATAGGTTTTACATTTACATCGGCCATTTTTGCAAATCCATTATAATTTGCATAATAAGGTTCCGGGATTAGCACCTCATCTTTTGTATCCATACTTACCATAAATGAAAAATATATAGCTTCACTGCCTCCGTTTGTAACTATAATATTTTTGGGATTTATATTATAATGCAGGTTATTAAAATAGTCTGTCATTGATTTTTTTAGATCAAATATTCCATCTGACTGAGAATATTTTAACACTTCCTTATTGAAATTTTTGACTTTTTTCAGAGCATCCGGAGGAGTTTTTATATCAGGTTGTCCAATATTAATATGATAAACTTTTATACCTCTTTTTTTGGCTTCATTGGCATAAGGGGTCAATTTCCTTATAGGGGAAGCCGGTATTCCTCTCATCCTATTACTAATTCCCATAATCGCCTCCTATGTTTATATAAAATATAAAAAAAAAAGCACAGAGTAACCCCTGTGCTTTAAAAATATAATTTATTTATAATCATCCTACACTAATACTAATTATCCCATTAATGTAGTTTGAATGTATAGTAAAAAGCAATCCATACGCCAACAGGCTGGCCATTATTTTCTGCTGGTTTAAATTTGGCCTTATAAGCTGCACTCATTGCCGCTTCATTCAATGCTTCAGATACACCTTTAAGCAGTATTGCATCCTTTACATTTCCCTGCTTGTCAACAAATACTTTTAAAACAACTCTACCCTCTAAACCTGCTTCTCTAGCAAGCTCTGGATATCTTGGTGAAGGCTTGCTAACCACTTTAGGTGGTTTTGAATATGGTATAAATTCATCAGGACCGGGAATATCACTATCAACTGCTTCTTCATCTAAATCCAAGCTGGTATCAGCAATAGTTTCGTCCTCTTCTACCATTTCACCTTCAGCGGCTTCAACAACCTGCTTAGGTTTTTGCACCTTTTGTGGCTGAGTGGGTTCTTCAATCATTTGTGTTTGCTCTACTTCTTCCATCTGAACTCTTTCTACTTTTTTAGGTGCATAAGGTCTGGGTCTAGGTTCCGGTAAAGACCAAAATATAATAAGTATTAAAACAAAGGTTATAATTGCGCCCCATCGATAATATAATGGGTCTATATCTTGTAGGCGAGTAACTTGTTGTTTACTAGCCATTCCAAATCACCCCCTACTGCCTTCGACATTTGCACCCAGAACAACTCTTACCGCCTGAGCCTTTTTAAGTTGCTCAAATAGCTGATTTATATAACCGTATTTTGCTTCTTTATCGGCTTTAATTTCAACAACTAAACGGCCGTTAGTTTCTATATTTTTCTCTCTAATTATTCTACTAACATATTCCATAGGTACAAATTTGTCTTCTATAGCTATTTTTCCACTTTCATTCACCCAAACTATAGCTAGATCTTTTCTCTTAACCTTTTGTACTTCATTAGCAGAAGGGAGTGTTAGCTTGATACCTGTATCTACTTTAAACACTGTTGTAACCATAAAAAATATTAGTAGCAGAAAAGCTATATCGGCCATTGAAGCTGTTGGAATATTTACTTTTCCTTTTCTTTTTTCTTTCTTTATAACAGCCATAAACTCCCTTTCATTCTTTTTTATTAACCTGGAATGATATCTTCTTCATCCCTATCTCTCGCATTTTATCAAAAACACTGATCATCCAGTTGTATTTAGCATTTACATCTGTTTTGATTACAACAACCAGTTTTGAATTGTTTTTCATGCGCTGTTCAACATATTCAGCTATATTGCTAACGCTTTCTTTTCTTTGATCATCAACATAATATTCACCGCGTCCATTAATAAAGATTTTACACAGATTCTTTTTGGGCAACTTCTTAGCCCCTGAAGCCTCTTCAGGAAGCAATATGGGAAGTCCCTTATCGTTAAAGAATCCGGTGGTAACCATGAAGAAAATCAGAAGAAGGAAAGCAATATCAGCCATAGATGAATCTGGTATATCAACTTCCGCTTTTCGGGCTTTTCTCATATTAACACCCCTTTTCAACAATCATAAACATATTACGATTGAGTCTTTAAAATATCAATAAATTCTCTTGTACTTTCTTCGATACTCAAAATAATACTACTTTGTTTTGATGTAAAATAGTTATATGCCAAACTCATAGGAATTGCAACTGCAAGTCCTGAAGCTGTTGTAATCAATGCCTCTGAAATACCTGAAGCAACAACAGTAGCTTCAACACTACCAGCCATAGCAATAGCATCAAAAGCATGAATCATACCTACAACTGTACCCAAGAAACCGATCATCGGTGAAACTGTAAATCCGGTTTGTATAAATGTCAAACCTCTATCTAAAAATGCAAGTTCAGTTTCCCCAGTAGATTCAATCGCTTTTTCAACTTCATCCATATCTCCATCTGTTTGTTGATATTTCATCAACCCAGCTCTCATTATTGAAGGAACTGGTCCTGGAGTAGATTCACAGATCTCAACAGCTTCATCCATATTTCCCTGAACTAGATGAGATTTAAATTCCACAAAAAACTTCTTTGCAGAACGTGAAGCTTTAATATAAACAAACAATCTTTCTATAATTACAATTAATTCAAATACTACAACTATAAGTAATAACCACATTACTGGTCCACCACGTGCGAAAAGTTCTCTCATAAATAATACCTCCCTATTCTTTTTTTATGATTATAGTTACTTTCTTGGTTCAAGTCAATAGAAAAAAATAAAATATTTTCCGCTAACAAGAACAAGAAACACATCAAAACAAACATTTTTAATCGATAAAATTATTCAGATTTTCAATAATCTCATCTATATTATCAGTTCTGCTCCCTCCAAATTGAGCCATGTCGGGACGACCTCCACCGCCGCCATTTAATTTATTTGCAATTCTATTTGCAATTTTTCCCGCATGATAATTTTCAGTCAAATCATCGGTTAGCATTACTATCCCAATACTTTTATTACTGCTACTTCCAATTAGAACTATTGCAGTATTGTTTTTGGCTCTATCTTTTACTTTTTGAGCCAGTTCCCTAATAACATTAGCATCTTCCAAATCCACATGATCTTTTACGATTTCTATTCCATTGACATTAATTTTATTTTCAAGCAATTCTTTAACTGAGTTCGTGGCTTTTTTCATCTTTAGCTTCTCTATTTGTTTCTGCTTATTTTTATTCTCTTCTAGTATTTTTTTAGCCTTTTCAACTAAATCTTTTGTTTCACTTTTGAATAATAAATTTAACTGAATCAATATATTATCATATTTTTTTATTTTCTCAAAAGCTCCCATACCTGTAACTGCTTCAATTCTTCTAACTCCTGCTGCAAGACTGGATTCATCAGTGATTTTAAAAAATCCAATTTCGCCGGTATAACTCACATGAGTTCCCCCGCATAACTCCTTGGAAAAGTTTTCTGTAGAAACCACTCTAACTTCCTTATCGTATCTTTCACTAAACAACGCCGTTGCTCCTTCTTTTTTTGCTTTTTTTATATCTTTTTTTTCAGTACTGACTTTCAAATTTTCAATTATTTTTTCATTTATTCTTCTCTCTATATCAAGTAGCTCCTCATTTTTAACTTTTGCAAAATGAGTAAAGTCAAATCTTAGTCTATCATCAGCAACAAGGGACCCGGATTGATTTACATGTTCCCCAAGAATCTCTTTTAAAACCTTATGCAGCAGATGTGTGGCAGTGTGATTTCTTGCAATGGCCTTTCTTCTTTTTTTATCCACCTTCAAGCTATAAGTTTTCTCTATACTGAAATCCCCCTTTTGAACATTCCCTATATGAACAATTATATTATTTACTTTTTGAGTATCATTTACAGAAAATTCAAAATCTTCACTATATATCTTTCCTTTATCTCCTATTTGACCTCCAGCTTCTCCATAAAAAGGAGATCTGTCAAATATCATTTCAAGATTACTTTCCCTTTCCTTAACATATAATAGCTTTGCTTTTGCTTCATTTTTATCATATCCAAGAAATTTAGTTTCAGGGATTTTGTTTTCAAACAGATAATTATATCTTTTATCTTCTTTACTTCCCTTCCATGACTCTTTCCCTCTTTTTCTCTGTTTTTCCATCTCTTTTTCAAAACCCTTTTTATCAACTTTTATGCCTTTTTCCTGTGCTATTTCAATTGTCAGTTCCAGAGGAAAACCGTAAGTATCATAGAGTTTAAAAGCAGTTTCTCCGTCAATTTCTTTTTTGTTTTTCTCATTTATATCAGATATTTTTCCTTCTAAAATATCAAGTCCTTTTCCTAATGTTTTCAAAAAACTTTCTTCTTCCATTTTTATTAAATTTTGAGTATGCTGCTGAGCCTCTTTTAGCTTTGGATAAACATGTTTAAACTGCTTAACAACCGTTTGAGATAACTTATACAGAAAAGGTTTTGAGAACCCAAGTATTTTTGCCTGGCGAAGGGCTCTTCTTAGTATTCTTCTAATGACATATCCTCTGCCGTCATTAGAAGGAATTACTCCATCAGAAATTGCAAAAGTAATAGCCCTAACATGATCAGCTATTATATGAAAATGCTCCTCATTTTTCTTCTTGTATTTAACATTTAATATTTTCTCAGCATCCTCTATCAATTCTCTGAATATATCAATATAATAATTATTTGTCACACCCTGAAGAACAGATGCAATCCTTTCAAGCCCCATACCTGTATCAATATTTTTCTTTTCAAGCAAGGTTAAATTACCTTCTCTATCCATATGAAATTGTGTAAAAACAAGATTCCATATTTCCAAAAACCTATCACAATCACATCCTGGTTTACAATCCTCTTTTCCACATCCCATATCTTTTCCCAGATCATAATGAAGCTCTGAACAGGGACCGCAGGGACCTGTTTCTCCTGGAGGCCC
Source organism: Candidatus Mcinerneyibacterium aminivorans (assembly GCA_008086245.1). Taxonomy (GTDB): domain Bacteria; phylum Macinerneyibacteriota; class Macinerneyibacteria; order Macinerneyibacteriales; family Macinerneyibacteriaceae; genus Macinerneyibacterium; species Macinerneyibacterium aminivorans. The sequence goes on along the minus strand of VSIX01000139.1, from coordinate 36,875 downwards.
CCAATAATTATCCTTTTCCCCTAGCCTAACTATTCTTTCTTCAGGTAGATATTTTTCCCATATCTCAAAAGCCTCATCATCATCTTTATAGACAGATGCCCATAGCCTATCAGCATCAATCTTCAATTTTTTCACAATAAATTCATATGACCACTTTATTGCTTCTTCTTTGAAATAATCTCCAAAAGAGAAATTACCCAGCATTTCAAAATAAGTATGATGTCTGGGTGTCCTCCCAACATTTTCAAGGTCGCTATCTTTCCCTCCTGCTCTTAAACATTTTTGGCTGGAAACAGCTCTAGTATAGGGTAGATTATCTGTTGATTTAGCTGCAAAAAAATCCTTAAACTGTACCATTCCTGCACTTGTAAACATGAGTGTTGGATCTTTTTCCGGTATTAAAGAAGCCGACGATACTATTTTATGTGATTTATTTTCAAAATACTCTAAAAACTTACTTCTTATCTCATTTGTTTTCATCATAACTCCCCACTGTCCAAAAATTTTTCAATAATGTTATATATATCATCATAATCAAACCCTTTTCTTGCAAGATATTGAAAAAGTTTTCTTTTTTTATCCTCTTTCTTTTTTAGTTTTCTCAGTTTCTTCCTTGCATTTTTCTTTAAAATTTCCTTTTCTTTCTTTCTTATTTCAGGTTTTTTCAGGATCTCTTCAATAATTTTATTATCAATCCCCTTTTTATACAATTTTTTTTTCAGCATCCGTATGCTGTATTTTCTGTTGGATTCTATATATCTTATCGCATACTTTCTATCATTTATTAAATCATATTTTTTTAATCTAACAATTTCCTCTTCTGCTATTGCATCGGAATAGCCCTTCCTTTTAATATAGTTTTTTAATTCATACTCTGTTTTGGGAAATTTTGATATTAAATTTATAATTCTATCATGAAGTTTTTCTCTTATTTCCGTTTTTCTAATTTTTTCAAGTTCTTCTTCTTTTAATATTTTTCCTTCATATAAGGTGTGTATTGCAACTGTATTTTCATCCAGTCCCTCAAAAAACTCATCGTTTACAAATATGTTATATCTATTCTTCCTCTTCTTCTGAGGAGTTATCTTCGTTATCTTCATCTTCGTCTTCTTCATTATAATCACTCTCATAATCTTCAAAAAGTTGAGCTTTTACTCTATCTCTTAATTCTTCAAAAAGCTCGGGATTGTCTCTTAAATATTCTCTAACATTTTCTTTTCCCTGTCCCAGCCTTAAATCCTCATATGAATACCAGGAACCCCTTTTATCTATAATATCATTATCTACTGCTATGTCTAAAACTTCATTTATTGTTGAAATACCTCTTCCATATATAATATCAACCTTTGTTACCTTAAACGGTGGGGCAAGCTTGTTTTTGACAATTTTTATCCTCGCACCGGCTCCAATTTTATCATTTCCTTTTTTTATAGATCCGGATCTTCTTATCTCTATTCTACATGAGGTATAAAATTTCAGCGCATGTCCACCGGTTGTTGTTTCAGGGTTGCCAAACATAACTCCTATTTTCATTCTGATCTGATTCAAAAATATTAAGGAAGTTTTTGTTTTGCTTATAATTCCGGTAAGCTTTCTTAAAGCCTGGGACATCAATCTTGCCTGAAGTCCAACATGCGAATCCCCCATTTCGCCTTCTATTTCTGCCCTTGGAGTTAGTGCTGCAACAGAATCCACCACAATAAGGTCTATAGCTGCACTCCGCACAAGTGTTTCAACTATATCCAGAGCCTGCTCACCATTATCGGGCTGAGATATAAGTAAATTATCAATATCAACACCTATTGTTTTAGCATATTTGGGATCCAGTGCATGTTCTGCATCAATAAATGCAGCAACACCGCCTTCTTTTTGTGCTTCAGCTATTATATGTAATGCCAATGTAGTTTTTCCTGATGCCTCAGGACCATAAATTTCTGAAACTCTTCCCCGGGGAATACCCCCAATCCCCAATGCATGATCTATTTTAAGTGAACCAGTAGATATCGCATCTATATCAACATGGAAATCATCTCCAAGTTTCATTATAGTACCTTTTCCATGATCCTTTTCCACCTGTTTTATTGCTTTTTGAAGCATTTTTTCTTTACCATTATCAGCCATAAAAACCTCCTCCTATTTTAAAATTATTATAAGCATTCCAGAAAAAATATCAAGAATGATTTATGTTATAAATCTCTCCCTCAAAGGAAAAGTTCTAATATATATCCATTCTGGCTTTGGCATTGAGTTTTAGAAATTTTTCCTTCGGTAAAGGACCATTTTTTTTCAAAAGATAATATCCAAGAGATGCAATCATTGCAGCATTATCCGTACAAAGTTTTAAGGGCGGAAAGTAATAATTAACATTAAATTTTTCAGCCAAATTTTTCATTTTGCTTCGCAAGTAACTATTTGCAGCAACTCCTCCAGCAGCTACAACTGTGTTTATTTTATTTTCCTCTATATATCTTTTTAATCTTAATATTATCGCTTCAACGGCAGCTTTCTGAAATGAAGCGGCAACATCTTCAACATTAAATTGATTATTATCATCGACGAATCTTCTTACTGCAGATTTTAATCCACTAAAACTAAAATCATAGAAACTATCACCGGGAACAGGAATCGGAAATTCATATTTATTTTCATCTCCTTTTTTAGCAAGTTTATCTATAATCGGTCCTCCCGGATATCCCAACCCAAGCAATTTCGCCACTTTATCAAAAGATTCTCCAATTGCATCATCCCTGGTCTCTCCTATTAATTTATATTCATGAAAATCGGAAACATTAACCATTGTTGTATGGCCTCCGGAAAGAATGATCCCTAAAAATGGAGGCTTTAAATCCGGATATGTCAGTATATTAGCAAAAAGATGGGCTTCTATATGATTTACAGGTATAAGTGGAATATCAAGTGCATAAGCAAGACTTTTAGCTGCATTTAATCCTACCAGCAAAGCTCCCAGCAGACCGGGCCCCTGGGTAACAGCAACAGCATCTATATCTGAAAGTTTTAATTGAGATTCTGATAATGCAGCTTCCAGCACCTCAAATAGTTTGATAATATGATTTCTGGAGGCAACTTCAGGAACAACTCCCCCGAATTTCTCATGTATTTTCTGTGTATATATCTCATTAACTATAATTTTTTTCCCATCTTCTACAATACTAACTGAAGTCTCATCACAGGAGGTTTCTATTCCCAAAATATACATAAATTATTCTTTGCCCCCTGCAAGAATACTTTCAGCTTTATCTATATATCTATCATTTTGAGACAGATATTTTCTGCCCTCCATTTCATTTTTTATTAAAGTTATAAGTTTATAATTTAATCTTTGGGACAGTTCCTTTTTTATTTTGGTAAGCATAAGATTTTTCCAGTTTTCAACATTATTTGCTAATAATTCCCTTATATGCTCATCTTTAATAAAATTATCTTTAAAATCAAAATTCGATTCTTTTTCAAGAAAGTTAATAAAATCCGGATACGGATTGGGGTTTATTTCAAAATTCTCTCCTATTTCATAGTTCTTATGGTATTTTTCTGCAAATTTTGAAAAATAATCTCTTTTTACAAGTTCAAGCATTTGATAGCTCATTTCTTTTTTTACAACTTCATAATCCGGTTCTATTCCTTTTTTGTCAACACACTTGCCGGAAGGAGTAAAATAATAAGCTACTGTTACTTTGATAGAAGATTCATCGGATAAAGGATATATTTTTTGAACTGAGCCTTTTCCGTATGATTTTTGTCCTATAAGAATTCCCCTTTTTAAATCTTTAATAGCTCCAGAGAATATTTCCGAAGCACTTGCGGTACCATCATTAATTAATACTGCTATCTCAACATCTTTAAAAGGAGTATTGCTATCTGCAATTTTTTCTTCCAGAAGTTTATTATCTCTTCCTTTGGTAGACACTATAGATTTGCCATTTTCAATAAATAAATTTGAAATTTTATATGCCATCTCGAGCAAGCCGCCGGGATTATCCCTTAGATCAAAAACAATTTTTTTCATTCCTTTTGACTCAAGCTCCTTCAGACTTTCAAGGGTTTGATCAAAAGCCGTCTCATTGAACTGACTTAATCTTATATAACCGGTATCATCATTTAACATAAAATGGGCTGTAACACTGGGAATTTCTATTTTGGCCCTTTTTATATTAAAATCTATTATTTCTTCAACTCCTTCTCTCATTATTCCTATTTTTACTTCGGTTCCAATTTCTCCCCTTAATTTTCTCATTATGCCATCAATAGAAATACCCACAACAGATTCCCCATCAACTTCAACAATCTTATCGCCGGCCCTTATTCCTTTTTGATATGCAGGAGTTCCTTCAATTGCAGAAACAACAACAATATAATTATCCCTTTTGTCTATCTGTATACCGACCCCGCCAAAAGAACCTTCTAAATCTGAAAAAAAGATTTTTTTCTGTTCGGGGTCCATAAAAACGGTATGTTCATCCAGGGTTTTTACCATACCTCGTATGGCTTCATAAGTAATTTTTTTATCCTCAAGTTTGTCGGGTTCTACATATTTCTTTTGTAATACATGATACGCATCATTGATTAAGGATAGATCCGCAAAAAAATCATTAAGAGGAATAATAATATTTATGCTCATCAATAAAGTTATAATTAACAGTAAAAAATACCATGTTTTCTTCTTCATAATATTCTCCTTTTCTAAATTCTAAACAAATTATAAATTAAAATAGTATTATTTACAAGCAAAATTAATATCAACATTTTAGTTTTTAAAATTTTGTGTTATCATTAAATTATGAAACGTTATTTGTTATTAATTTTTATTTTATTATCGCTTTTCACCCAGTTATATCCTCAATCCGAAGATGTTAAAGCTCATAGAATACTCAATAATGAAGATAACATTGTGATAACCCCTAATTCCAGTTCAAAACTTTATTTTGCGAAATTCTTTTCTGAACTAAAAAACAAAAAAATAGGTGCCTTTAAATATTTCATAACTGGAGTTAATAAGCTTTTCTCTTCAATTTATTCCAAATATCTGGTTATAACAAACATTTTTATATTATTTTTGATTATCGCATTTGCTGTATTGACAGTATATGTCTTTTTAATAAATCTAAAATACACTAAAACAATTATATTTAAATATTTCCCCGCAATTTATAATAACAAAGTTAATTATTTTATCAGATTCATTCTAAAAATATTCTATTATATTGTATACCTGGCAGGGGGATGGTTATTAATTAGCATATTCACCTTCCCACTTTATAAAAAGAAAGAATTGAGAAAGTTGCTGGTATTATTTTTCATGGCAATTATACCTTATATACTAGTTAATATTTATCCCTCTATAATAAGATATCCACTTAAACAAAAAGAAATGAAAATGCTAAAAATAGCGGATAAAAATAATATGAACCGGGAGGATTTACTTTATCTTAGAAATAATAATTTTGAATTCAGCCATCTTAAAAATTTATTATTGGCTAATTATTATGAAAACTTAAATTCAAACAATCAAAATATCCAGTTAATTATTAAAAATAATTATAAAAACATTATTGATTCAAGTTTTCATTCCAGTGAAATTTTTAACAACTACGCAGTAGCATCAGTTAAATCAAAGAATCTAAATAATGCTGAAGAAATTTTTGAAAGTAATCTGAATAACTTTGGGCCATCGGCTATTACTTTCTACAATTTATCTCAGCTTTACATTATTAATAACAACTTAGAGCTGGCTGAACTATACTATTCTAAAGCAAAAACTTTAGATAATTCCATCCCTAATTTTAACAAATCAAAACCCAATTTTTTACTTACTTCAATAAAGAAATCATTTATTTTAAAAAATTTGTTTTATTATATAACACATACAGATGACTCCCTGCCAAATTTTATGAATTATTTATTTATCCCTTATATCATTCTTACTTTTATATTAATTATTTCATTTTTCATTTCAACTTTTTCCTCTCAGTATAATTCTTTAACACACTGTTCTTCCTGCAACATACCAATTTTACCGGATTCTTTTGTATATCAGCATTCAAGAAATACATTTTGTCCCTACTGTATGAATATCATAGTAAATCCACAATATACCAATCTTATTACACATGGACAAAAATACATAAACAGAAATACATTTCTAAAAAGCTTTTTGATTAACTTTTTTTTACCGGGTGGCGGACTTATATATGCAAAGTCTAATCTTACAGGCATAATACTTACATTTATATCGCTTTTTCTGATTATTCCATTAATTTTTAAAGATTTTTTAATAACATATTCATATACAGATCTTTTAATAATTAAAAATATATATTTATTTCTTCCGGTTTTTATTATAATAAGTAATATAATAATTTTCTATTTCTTTAAAAAAAGAAGGCTTTAATAATGAATGAAAAAAATAATGATATAATTAATATCCTAGAAGAAATTGCTCTAAATAACAAATCCGGCACACTGGAAATCATTACCCCAAGAAAAGAAAATAATAAAAATTTTTATCTTTATTTCGCAAGCGGGGAAATCGTCTTTATCGAAATAGAACCATCCGAAAATAGCAAACTTCTGGGTCAAATACTGCTTAATTATAAACATATAACAGAAAAAGAATTAAAAGAAGCACTCAAGGAACAGGAAAATAATCCAGAAAGTTTTTTAGGGGATATATTTCTTGAAAGAAATACTATTGATCAAATAACACTTTTTCAGCTTTTCAAATATAAAATTCAATATATAATATTTCTGCTAAATACAATAACTAATAAGAAAATCAATTTCCAGGAGGGAAAACTCCCGGAAAGAACTCCGCAAATTCCTTATTCAATAACCCTGAAGCAAATAATTAATATTCAGGAAAAAATTAAACAAAACCTGCAAACATTTGAGGATTTCAATATCGATTATACAGATAAAATTAAAATAAAAAACAACCTTTCAGGTCCTTTAAACCCTGAAGAAAAGAAAATTTTTAACCTTATTAGATATAATAATTATAATATCATAGAAGTAATAAACAAAACATCAATTGTCAGTCCTATTAATTTTCTCAGCATTCTATCCTCCTTTCTGGATAGAGATGTAATTGAATTCCAAAAAAGTGAAACAGGAAAAGATTCAGACCAGGTTGAAGAAAATGACACGGCAGAAGAAATAAAAGCAGAAGATCAATCCAAAAATATCAAAAACATTTTTTTTCAAAGAATTCTAACTACTTTAGAAGAAGTTATCCCGGTAATTATTTTCCTGATTTTTGTTTATATCTTTTTAACAAATTTAATTTATGATAATTCTTATTTAAACATTTTTACAAATAAATATTCTTCAACATCAATCAAAACCGGACAAACAGAAAATATCCTTGAGATTATAAAATACTATAAAGAAAACAACCTTATGAATTACCCGGAAAATGACAGCTGGGGAAATAAAATAATAATAAAAGATAATCAAATTATTTCCGGAGGGAAAGATACCCAAATTGATACTCCGGATGATATCAAAATTACTTTTTATAAAAACAGCCCGTAACATTACGGGCTGTTTTTATTATATTTATTAATCAGAAATTACTATAACATCTACTCTTCTATTATTTTTTCTTCCTTTTTCAGTGTTATTGCTATCAATAGGCATATCTTCTCCATATCCTACTACTACCATTCTATCTTCCGGAACGCCTTCATCGATAAGATATTCCTTAACCACATTTGCCCTATCTAAAGATAATTTATAATTTGTCTGTGCAGCACCTCGGCTATCAGTATGTCCTTCTATTCTAATCTTCAATTGTTTCTTTTTGTTCAACATTTCAACTACCTCATCAAGTTCTTCTTTTGCACTTGACGGAAGCTTTGATGAACTTGTAGCAAATCTTATTCTTGCTGCAATGAATATTTCTGGCATTTTTACTTCTTTTTTATCTTCCTCAACTACTTTTTCACCAACTGGAATATTAACAAGAACACTTTTTCCCGTATTTCCGGCGTTATCTGTTAGTTCACAATAAGCAGTAAGCTCTTCGCCCTTTTCTGGATAATTGTTATCCCCGTATATCCCGTTCCATTTAAAAGAATCCTTGAACCCATCATATGTAATTTCATCAATTTTTTCGTCTTCTTTCATAATTACAATTTTAGTTTTTATTATTTCAACTGACTCCATTTGAGTTACCATAAATTTAAACTTTTCTGAACCAGGATGAAGTTTGTCGGGCATAAAAGTCAAATCTACACTTGGTGATTTCTTCATAATTTTAAATTTTACTTTTTGTGAGCTACCAACATTCCCGTATATATCTTCAATTTCTGTTAAAGCATAATATTCACCATCAGGTAGTGTTTTGTTATTTTTATCTTTTCCATCCCATGTAATTTGCTTGGGTACTGATTTCTTGCCTTTAAAGCCTTTAACCAAATCCGCTGAACTATTGTAAATTTCAAGTTTCCATTTCCCAATTTCCTCAATGTTCTTAGGATTCATAAAAAATATAACCTGATCCCTTTTGCCATCTCCGTTAGGTGAAAAATATTTATAGTTGGATTGAAGCTCTATTTTAGGTTCAAATTTATAGGTTGATTTTTTAACTTCTTCTCCGGTGTAGGCGATATCAAAGCTCATTGAGTTGCCAGTATATTCACTACCTAAAGCATATGAAAAGTTAGCTTCAAAGCCACCGGCTTTAAATCCCAGCCCCATAGTTATCTGTTCTTTAGGGTTATAAAGATTATATCCTAAATTCAAACTATCATAATCATTATATACAGAATTTATAGCCCCATCCGGGTCATAGGTAAACGCTTTTTTGTTATCCATAGCTGTAATTTTTGTATCCACAAAACCCAAACGCAAAGCCAGTCTTTCATTTAATATCCATTCCTCTATTCCAAAACTCATTCTGGTAGAATCTGAATGGTTTATTAGATAATCTCCTGCAAGATTCAATTTCGCATTTTTATAAAATAAAACATGATTAATCTCAAGTCCTGCACCAAAATATTTACCCATTACTACATTAAGAGGAGCAACAACATCAATAAGGGAGCCTCCCATATTAAAATATGTGCTGCTTCCAAGCTGAAACCTTGCAATCATTGAAACATCCGCTCCAAATCCTTTACCCAATGTATATTTTCCAGGAGCATCCTCCAGTACTACATAATCACTTCTATAATCAAACAGAACTGTTTGATCCACATATTTACCGGTAAACCCGAGCCCAAGCTGTGTCTTAGGAGTTAAGTTTACTTTTCTAGCCAGAGTAAAAAACAAAGTAGAAGAATAATTTTTTGTAAGTTCCAGCGAGTCCCACTGATTAGCGACATCTCTTTTAGGTAGAAGTAGATAATTATTTATTCCAGTTATATTAACCATAAACCAGTCTTTTAATGGAAAATTTATACTGCCAAAATAACTCTGGGCCGTATAACTTTCGAAATAATCATTGTAATAAAGCATATTCATACCCGCCGAAACATCGAAACCTCTCAAAAATGCATCTTTGGCATGGTTGTTTAAATTAAAAGATTTTCCTAAAACACCAACGGAAGCACCACCCATACCAAAAGAATATCCATCCATTTGCAATAATCTTGTATTTTCATATAAATAGGAAGTTTGTAGTTCTCCATCTTTTGCCATTAACGGTGTAAACACAATTGACATAAAAACAATCATTATTAAAATCTTCTTCATAAATCCCCCTTTCGATTTATTTGCCAACTCTTAATCTTTCTGCAAGGAAATAAGGCAGGCCCGCATCAGTAATCTTTTTCATAGCAGTATTGACATCGTATTCATATCTTTCTACATGCACTTTATTCCTTTTAGTATCAAGGATCAAGTAGGATGGCATAAAATTCCCATCCCGGGGCTGTCCAATACTCCCAGGATTAAGTATATATTTATATCCTTCAATTAACTCCCAGATCTTTTTTTCGGGATAAACATCTATAATTTTATCATTATCTTCTCTAAAAATAAAAAATCTTAGACTATGGGTGTGTCCTACAAAAATATATTTTTTTTCCAGTTTATTAAAATAATATTTTGCAAGAGATTTATCATGGATATAATTCCATTCTTCAATTTCTGTAGGGGTTGAGTGATAAAAGTAATATTTTTCATTTATTTGATGCGATAACTGTATTTTTTTTAAAAAGGATTTATGTTCATGCTTCAGCTGTTCTTTTGTCCAAATTATGGCTTCATATGCCATTCTGTTAAAAAACCTAACATCGGTAAAGTTAACAACTGCCGAATCATGGTTCCCCATAATATTTTTTATCCGGAATCCCGTTGCTATTCTTTTTTCATTGCGATCCAGATTCGAAACTTCCTCTCCATTCATATACATAATAGTTTCAATACATTTTATAGGATCTGCACCATATCCCACAATATCCCCAAGATTAATTATATGATTGATATCTTTCTCTTTTAAATTCATTAATAAGGATTTAAATGCTTCATAGTTACCATGAATATCGGAAATAATCGCAAATTTCATAATTCTCCTGCTCTAATTTTCTACTTTGTCCAAAAAAGCATTCAGTTTTTTTGAAAAGAGTTTCCCAATAAATTTATCGCTTATTCGCAAACTCTCAGAAATAACAAGTTTTTTATCCTCTTTCATATAAATCATCTGATGAATAGAAAAATAAATTATTGCTTTTTCAATAACATTTAAATTATCAAAATTCCCCTTAAAATATTTAGAAATATATTTATTAATATTATCCAGGTTTTTTATAGTTCCATGAAATATTTTTTCAAAATATATTTTTGATTTGTCATTAAGGTCTGGAGCTAAATATTGATAGAAATCTCTTATGAAATGCTTTCTATCCTTGTAATTATTAAACAGATAATTGTAAAGCGCCTGCAGCGCATATTCCCTGGCAATTTTTTTATACTTTATTATTGATTTATCTACAACCATATTTCTTCCATTAAATTTTTTCTTTCAAATCCATCAATTCAAGAAGGGATATAGCGGCATCCCATCCTTTATTACCCATTTTAGTTCCTGCTCTTTCAATCGCCTGCTCGATTGTGTCGGTAGTTAAAATACCATAAGTTACTGGAAGTTTCCCCTCCATACTTATTTTAGCAATCCCTTTTGATACTTCAGAAGCAACATAATTAAAATGAGGAGTTTCACCTCGAATAACCGTTCCAAGACAGATAATGCCATCATATTTATCCTTATCAACTATTTTTCTCAAAAGATATGGTATTTCAAACGCTCCCGGCACATAATAAACATCAATTAACTCATCATTTCCTTCATGTCTATTTATACAATCTCTGGCTCCTTCAAGCAGCTTATTATTAATAAATTCATTAAATCTAGATACTATTATAGCAATTTTCCTGTCTTTTGCAAGTAAATTACCCTCAATTATATTCATATTTACCTCCTTAAATTTATTCAATCAACATCTTCTATCATATGTCCCATTTTTTCTTTTTTTGTTTTTATATAATCAATGTTGTGTTTACAAACTTTTCCCTGAAGGGGAATTCTTTCAAGAATTTCCATTCCATAACCGGATAAACCGACTAATTTTTTGGGATTGTTGGTTAAAAGTTTAATCTTTTTTACTCCCAAATCACTTAATATCTGTGCACCAATACCGTAATTTCTCAAATCCGGGGGAAACCCCAGAGCCACATTCGCCTCTACAGTGTCCATTCCTTTATCCTGAAGATGATAAGCCTTAATTTTATTGAGAAGACCTATGCCTCTTCCCTCCTGTCTTAAATATATCAAAACTCCCCTATTTTCTTTTTCTATCATTTCCATAGCAATATGAAGCTGATTTCCACAATCACATTTTTGACTGCCAAATGCATCGCCGGTTAAGCATTCTGAATGAACCCTAACAAGTACCGGTTCATCAGTATTTACATTACCTTTAACCAGGGCCACATGTTCCTTTTTATTAATTTCATTTTCATAACCATAAATTTTGAATTGACCGTATTCTGTTGGCAAATCCGCCTTTGCCTTTCTTTTCATAAACTTATCTCTTTTTAATCTATATTGTATCAAATCTGCTATTGTTATTATTATTAAATCATGTTCTGCGGCATATTTTTTTAATTTTGGCAGCCTCATCATAGTTCCATCTTCATCCATAATCTCGCATATTACTCCAGATGGCTTAAGTCCGGCAAGTTTTGTTAAATCTACAGCTGCCTCAGTATGACCGGCTCTCTCCAGCACACCTCCCGGCTTGGCCTTTAATGGAAAAATATGACCCGGAACAACAATTTCATCTTTTGAAACATTATCCTTAATAGCTGTTTTTATTGTATGAGACCTATCATAAGCAGAAATTCCGGTGGTTACTCCATGTTTGGCTTCAATTGATTGTGTAAAGGCCGTATCATGCATTGATTCGTTATCTTCTGTCATCATTTTTAATCCAAGCTTATTTATTCTTTTTTCGGTTAACGATAAACAAACAAGTCCCCTCCCGTACTTGGTCATAAAATTTATATCTTCGGGGGTAACCTTTTCAGCAGGGATTATTAAATCCCCTTCATTCTCCCTGTCTTCATCATCTACCACGATTATCATATTGCCTCTTTGAAACTCATTTATGGCCTTTTCTATAGAACTTATATCTCTTTCCATTACCATTCTTTTAGAACCTCCCTAATATTTGAACTATTTTCATTCTTTGAATTTTGATAAAATTTATGCAGATATTTACCAATTAAATCATACTCCAGGTTAACCGGATCACCAATATTTTTATTTTTGAAATTTGTATTTTCAAATGTATGTGATATCAAACTAACCTTAAAAGATTCTTTTTTAACATCAGCAACTGTCAAACTAACTCCATCAACTGCAATGGATCCTTTTTTTATGATATAATTATCAAATTTACTGCTGTAGGAAATCTGGAAGCTGATATTGTTGTTTTTTTTATAAATATTTTTTATTTTTCCAACTTCATCTACATGCCCCTGTACAAAATGACCATCAAAACGGCCGTTTGAGATTAAGGCTCTCTCTATGTTTACTTTCTGGTTCCTTTTTAATCCATCAAAATAAGTCTTATCCAGAGTTTCAGCCATATATTCAAAATAATAAATATTATTCTCTATTTTTGCTACAGTTGAACACACACCATTACAGGATATTGAATCTCCAGTTTTTACAGATTCAAAATTTTCTATCTCTATGCCTGCAAGTAATTTATTGGAGAATTTTTTTGTATCTCTTAGAATACCTATTGTTTCAATCAATCCAGTAAACATTTTCCCTAAACCCTTTCAGCATAAAATCTTCTCCAACAGATTTATGTTCAATATTTTTCATCTCAATTGCATCTTTTATTTTATAAATTCCATTAAATTTCAATGGATTAACCCCTTCTCCTATAAATTTAGGAGAAATAAAAACATTAACCTCATCAAACAACCCGTTTTCCATAAAAAAGCTTAAGGTTTTTGCTCCTCCTTCTATCATTAAAGAATGGAGTTTTCCTTTCTCAAACACTTCCAGTATAAAATCTTTCAAATCATCCTTTTTTTTATCAAATCTATATATTTTTACCATACCCCTTTCATCATAAATATCACTGGGAGTAATTAAAACTGCCTTTCTGTTAAATACATTATAATCTAAATTATCAATTTCACCAACCATATCCAGGATATAAGGTTTTGGTTGAAACCCCTTTTCTCTGTTTCTCGCTGACAATCTTGGGTTATCATACAATACTGTTGAACTCCCGACAAGAATACCCTGGTAATTGTGTCTCTTTTGATGAACTATTCTTCTGCACTTTTCATTCGATATCCATTGAGAATCTCCCGATACTGTAGCAATGTATCCATCAAGGGTCATAGCATATTTCAATAAAATATAAGGTCTTTTCTTTTCCAGATGGGTTAAAAACTTTCTGTTTATTTCTATAGCTTTTTCTCTAAGAATATTTACATACACATCAATTCCAGCCTGTTTTAATTTCAGAATCCCATCACCCTTCACATTTTTGTGGGGGTCAGATATACCAATGAATACTCTTTTTATTTTTTTTCTAATTATTTTATCAACGCATGGAGGCGTTTTCCCCATGTGACTGCAGGGCTCCAGATTAACATATAGATCCGCCCCCTCGCAGCTTTCTCCGGCATTATCTATTGCAATAGGTTCGGCATGTTTACCACCAAATTTTTTATGATATCCCTCCCCTATTATTTTATTATCTTTCACTACAACAGCCCCTACATATGGATTAGGCTGAACCCTTCCATCCGCTTTTTTAGCAAGTTCTAAAGCCCGTTTCATAAATTTCTTATTATATACCGCCACTGTATAAACTCCTGTACTCCTCAAGAGCAGACCTATCGGTCATAGAAGATATATAATCTGCTATAGTTCGATTTATCCCTATAATATCTATCTCACTCTGATATTTTACCGGCATAATACTGGGATAATTTTTATATGCCTTAAACAGCTCCTTAATAGATCTTTCTGCAGAGACCCTCATTCTCATAACTTTTGGATGGTTATACATTTTTTCAAATAAAAATTCTTTAAGCTGTTTTCTATTCTCATCAGCCTCTTTGGAAAACTCAACTACCTTTTTGTTTATATTCTTTAAATCATCAAAGTTTCTAATATTATATTTTTTTAGATTTTTTTCAGTTGTTTTGATTATATCATTGATAAAATATGAAATTAAGGAACTAATCGTTCTAAATTTGATAATATTTTTATTCTTACAGGTTTTATATTTTCTTTTAGTTTCATTTAATTTTATTTTCCATATATTTACAGCATTTAACTCATCCCATTTTAATAGATTAGATACCAGTCCATCATCTATATCATGATTTAAATAGGCTATTTCATCTGCAAAATCAATAATCTGTGCCTCCATAGTTGGAATCTGGTTTAAATCAAAAATATCATCCAAATCCTCATTTGATGGATGATCATAAGGAGTTGCGTGTTTCACAATTCCCTCCAGAGTTTCATACGATAGATTTAAACCTCTAAATTCAGGATATCTTTTTTCAAGATAAGTTACCACCCTATAGCTTTGACGGTTATGCTCAAACCCCCCTGCATCTTCAAGAATTTCATCAAGTACCTCTTCTCCGGTGTGACCAAAAGGGGTATGACCTAAATCATGGGAAAGTGCTATTGCTTCAATTAATTCAAGATTTAATCCGAGTCTCTTCCCAATAGCCCTTGCAATTTGAGATACTTCCATTGTATGGGTTAATCTTGTTCTATAATAATCTCCTTCATGATTGACAAATACCTGGGTTTTATACTCAAGCTTTCTAAAGGCTTCACTGTGAATAATCCGGTCCCGGTCTCTTTCAAAAGGAGACCTAGTATCATAAAACTCTTCCGGATTTAATCTCCCTTTACTTTTTTTTTGATTCATGGCATAATTAGATAATGAATACATAATTTTCTCCTTGAAGAAATTCTACCATATTAATTTTATTTTTCAATAAAATTGAACAAATTTACTTGACATTGAAGTTTAGTAAGTTACCATTTAATCGTTATAAAGATAACGAATAATAACAGTTTATGGTCCCGGATTTTATTATAATTTTAAAGGAGGTTTTTATGAATAATTATGTTAAAAGTGTTTTAAACGATCTTAAAGAAAAATATCCATGGCAGGAAGAATTTTTACAGGCAGCTACAGAAGTTCTTGAATCCCTAGGTGTTGTATTTGAGAAAGACAGCAAATATGAAGAACACAAAATTCTAGAAAGAATAGTAGAACCTGAAAGAATAATTAAGTTTAGAGTACCATGGCAGGATGACGAGGGCAACTATCATGTTAATGTTGGATACCGCGTTCAATTTAACAGTGCTATAGGTCCTTATAAGGGAGGATTAAGATTCCATCCAACAGTAAATGAAAGCATTCTTAAGTTTCTTGGATTTGAACAAATATTCAAAAATAGTTTAACCGGAATCCCAATGGGCGGAGGAAAAGGTGGATCAAACTTCGACCCAAGAGGAAAATCAGATGATGAAATAATGAGATTCTGCCAGTCATTTATGACTGAACTATTCAGACATGTAGGTGCATACACAGATGTACCAGCTGGAGACATCGGTGTTGGCGGAAGAGAAATTGGATATCTATTCGGTCAGTACAAAAGATTAGCAAACGAATGGACCGGTGTTCTTACAGGTAAAGATCATAAATGGGGCGGTTCTTTAATCAGACCGGAAGCTACAGGTTTTGGTGCTACCTTTTTTGCTAAAGAAATGCTTAAAGCTAATAAAGATTCCTTGGAAGGTAAAAATGTTGCACTTTCCGGGTTCGGTAATGTAGCATGGGGTGCTGCTCAAAAAGTTACTGAACTGGGTGGAAAAGTAATTACACTTTCAGGTCCTGATGGATACATTTACGATCCAGAAGGCATTGGAACAGAAGAAAAATGGGAATACATGCTTGAAATGAGAGCCAGCGGTAGAGATAAAGTTAAAGATTATGCAGACAAATTTGGTGTTGAATTCTTCGAAGGGGAAAGACCCTGGAAAAGAAAAGAAATCGATATTGCTATTCCTGCTGCTACTCAAAATGAATTGTTCGAAGATGATGCAAAAGCACTTGTTAAAAATAATGCTATTGCTCTTGCTGAAGCTGCTAACATGCCTTGTACTCTTGAAGCAATGGAAATACTTCGTGATGGAGATATCCTTTATGCTCCAGGTAAAGCAGTTAATGCAGGTGGAGTTGCTACAAGTGGATTAGAAATGGCTCAGAACAGTCAGTTTATTTTCTGGACAGAAGAAAAAGTTGAAGAGGAACTTCATAAAATTATGGTTAATATTCATAACAGCTGCCTTGAAGCTTCTAAAGAATATGGTCTGGGAAGTGACTATGTTGCAGGAGCTAATATAGCTGGATTCAAAAAAGTAGCTGACTCTATGATTGATCAGGGTCTTGTATAAGATATAGAACATAACCGATATAAAATATATCATATACCCCGAAAGATTTATTTCTTTCGGGGTTTTTTATTTGTGTAAATTCTTTATCAAGATTTTACTGTGTCTGTGTTTGTGTGAGTGTGAGTTTAAAAAAATTACTCCCGTAATTTCTTGGAATCAGAATCAGAACCACTTGGATTATTCTCTCCCTCTCATCTATTACTTATACACACAAAATATAAGTAATAAGATAATCCTTTACAAGCTTTAACACAGTCCTCAGTATACACGACTAGAACCAGATAAAATTTCTATCTTATTTCTTCGAAGTACTTAAAAATCACTACGTGATTTTTAGATTAAGATTAAGAAAATAATTTAAATGTAATGCTAGATGATTCTGGGATTTGATCGCTTCACTCATTTCACCCGGAATTTTCATAAATGTTACAATTCGAAAATTGTAGTAGCAATTTTTTACACACACAAACAAGAACACTAACACTAAATGTTTTTTAATAATCGATAATTTTAAAAAGGCTTCCTGGGTTGCACTCACTACATTCGCTAAACCCGGGATCTGCATAACATAAATCATAGTTAATGAATGACTGATTTTATCTAACAAATACCACATACCGAGCCTAGGAATTCATCTGTACCGGATTTGGATTGCTATTATCAATTTCCCGAGTGAAAAGCCTTAATGTTCTTATCAAAAATATATATTTAAAATTTTGGAAATTTTAAAAGTATTTAGGATAGTTTAATTAAATTTAACAATTTCCTTATTAGCTTTTCTTGCCCTTTTCAACATATCTTTTGTACCCTTACTCTTATTTAATTCTTCATGAAAAATTGCAACAATTTCTATATCATCATTGTCATCAAGCATTTGTTGATTCCTAATCGGTCCGGCTGCCCTTCCATACTTTTCCCAGTTGGCATTATATTCTTTACATTTTATATTAAGTTTTTCACAGGCCTTTCTTGCCAGGGTATCTGCTCCCCTTGCCCCTCCTTCAACGACAATAACTTCAGAATGTTTCTGTTTCATTCTTGTAAGAAAGGAGAGAATCTTCCTGTAATTCTTATAATACCTGCTGCCGCTAACCAATATCTTCAAAAATAACCCTCCATTAAAAAATATAATTATTCAGTATCTTATTAATAGATGTCCCAGAATACATTAGCTTTAATTTAGAAATTTCTGGAAATCATTTTTGAGCTTTTTGAGAGATGACATATGTATATACATCATATGACCTGCATTATAATATGTGAGTTTAATATTATCCCTTAACCCTTCTGCCACTTCCATATGGTTTACTGTATATTCTGTTGCAAAAAAAGGAGTCGCAAGATCATAATAACCATTTGCAATCCATACTTTTAAATGAGGATTTTTATGTATTGCTTCAGTTAAAGTCGAACTAACTTCCACATACTGATTGGATTTTTCGGAAAAATCCCATGGATGCACCCTCCCGGTTAAAACCTCATAGGGAAGTTCGTTTTCATATTTAAGTTCTCTAAGAAGATAATCGTTCAGACAGGTTGAAAAAGTACCGTATATCGATTTATTATAACTTGGGTCAAAATCATTGTATTCTCCGATATCTCTTGTATTTTCACCCCTCACTCTGCTGTCAAGTCTTCCAAGCGATTTTGATTGATCTCTCAAAAGCTCTTTTGTAAACTGATATATATTAATTCTTAAATTTGTGTTTTCTATATATCTCTCCGACAATCCTGTGTAATCGCTCAGTTTTCTTACAATTCTTTTTCTTTCTTTTCTTTTTAATTTATTTCCTTTCATCAGAGCCACACTGTAATCATCAATAACAAATTCTTTAACTTCTTTTAAAGTATCTTCTAAATCTTTGTTTAAATCACCTTCCAGTTTATCATGATAATATGCAGTTGCAGTATAGGAAGGAAGGAACAGTAAATATGGAAGGTCATTTCCAGAATCGAAGCTTATTGTTTGGAAATTTGTAACGGCTGATAGAAGCATGATACCGTTTAAATACATCCCGTATCTATCCTGCAAATACCCAGATAGTCCGGCTGCTCTTGTAGTTCCATAGCTTTCACCCGCAATATATTTGGGTGATCCCCATCTTTTCTTTTTATCAACAAATCTTCTTATAAAATCTCCTACAGATTCAATATCTTTCTTAAACTCATGATATTTTTTTTCTTCATTTTCCAAAGCTCTGCTGTAGCCTGTTGTAACTGGATCAATAAATACCAGATCGGTTCTATCAAGCCATGTATATTCATTATCAACAAAATTGTAGGGTGGTTTTGTTGGCTCTCCTTCTTCTGAAATTTCAACCCTTTTGGGACCAAGTGCCCCAATATGAAGCCAGATCGAAGATGAGCCGGGCCCTCCATTGAATGCAAAAGTAATGGGTCTTTTAGAAATTTTTTTGTTGCTATCTTTAAAATAAGCAGTATAAAATATATTAGCTTTAATGTTTCCCTCTTCATCCTTTAGGGGAAGATAACCTGTTTCAGCTTTATAATAAAGTTTTTCTTTTTTTATATCTATAGAATGTGCTGTTTCAATAGGTTGTGTTGGTTCTTCCATTGATTTTTTCTTTACATCCTTGCCCCCGCTATTTATATTATCTTCCTTCTTTTCAGGCATATTAACCTCCTAAAGTTAATTTAGTTAATTATATTATATCTTCAAATATTGTCAAAATAATTCTTTTACCGTATACTCTTTACAAAGTAAAGAATACGGATCACAGACAACAGATTATTAATCCAGGAACAATCTGTAAATTTCTTTTTCGTATTCGAACAATCTTTCATCATCTAAACTTCTCTTATCATAGGAAATATCTATGCTGATTTTTTTTATTATATTAGATGGTAAATTGCTTAGGATAAATATATTATCAGCTAAAAGAAGTGCCTCCCGAATATCATGGGTTACCATAACTAGTGTCTTATTTGTTTCAATTTTTAATTTTAATATATCAGTATAGATTCGTTTCTTAAGATAAATATCAAGAGATTTAAAAGGTTCATCTAAAAGAATAATTTCAGGGTCATAGTAAAAAGCCCGTGCTATCGAAATTCTTTGTCTCTGTCCTCCACTTAGATTGGTTACATTCTTATTAATCAAGTCTTTTATTTCAAGAATTTCCAGTATATGATTTAACAATTTTTCATCCTGTTCTTCTTTAACAATCTCCAGATTTTTTATAACATTTCTCCATTCAAGAAGCCTATCTTCCTGAAACACATATCCTATTTTGTCGAAATTCGATATTAATCTTCCATCATAATCTTCATCGAGTCCTGCTATTATATTTAACAGTGTAGTCTTCCCGCACCCTGAAGGTCCAATTATTACAGTATTTTTTTCTTTTTCGATATTTAAAGAAACATTATTCATTACCTTTAAATCTTCATAAAATTTTTCTAAATTTTTGATTTTTATCAATTTTTCTCCTTTTGGAAAAGCTTGAGAACTCCCATAATTATAAATGTAATAATTACAACCATAAAGGACCAGGCTAAAAGATCGGCCGTTTCTATGTTGATTCTTGCCCAGCTCATTTTTTCACCGATACCCATACCCGGATGTGCAAGAACCTCCGCCATGACAACTACTTTGAAAGTATTCCCAAATACAATTTTAAGGGAAGATTCAAAATACCCGGCAATCGAGGGAATATAAATATTTTTTATAACTTTACCTTTGCTTAATTTATATATTTCTGCCATCTCCAGAAGTTTATGATCAACTCTTTTTACACCTTCAGCAATATTAAGTATTATTATCGGAATAACAGCAATTATGACAACAAAAACTGGAATAAAATTATTATCAAACCATATCAAAGCCAGAAGGACCCAGGCTATAACCGGCATAGATTGAATAAAAACTACAAAGGGATGAAAAAAATCATACACCTCTTTTTTAATACCCATCAAAACCCCTATAGGAAATGCAAGTAAGAAAGATATCACGATCCCCCAGAATGCCTTATAAACAGTAACTCCAATATGTTTAAAAAAATTTTTATCATTTATATTGTTAATAAAACTAATAACAACTTCAAAAGGAGATGGAAGTATGATTGATGAAAAACTTTTACTCGCAAAATGCCATATCAATAAAAAAATAAATGTTGCTATAATTTTATTTATAAATGATTTTTTCATCCGGTATCTTACCGCCTATTACTTTTTTGTTATCTTCATTCAGTATGTTAAAATAATTTTTTAATACTTTATAGGCCTGTTTGGATTGAAGAGATATCAAATTCATTTTGGGGATTGACAGTTCAATTATTTTTTCACTTATCCCAAGTTTTTTTGAAGCAAGCTTTGCAGCTATTTTAGGATTATTATTAACCCAGTTAACGGCCTTTTTATAATCCATCAAAAACTTATCAATTTCTTTTTTATTTGCTTCAATATAACTTACTTTTGCTACCAATCCCACCTGAGGTATTTGATCCGTACCTGCTATATTTTTCCATCCTTCTTTAAAATTTAGAATTCTTTTTGCTTTCTTATTCATAAAAATAGCTTTGCTAGCATACGGTTCCGGAAGCACGCAATTTTGGATTTTTCCCGCAATGAAAAGTTTAGCAATTTCTGGAGAAGAGCTATATTTAATATCAACATTAATACCCTTTTTCTTTAAATAATATCTGGTAACAATATCAGGAGAAGAACCTGGAGCCGGTACATATATCTTATCATTCTTCAGATCAGAAATAGTTTTTATCTTATTACTATTGGATAGGATATACAGCATTCCGGAACTTGTTACATTAAGTATCTTCAGGTTAACATTTTTATTGTAAAATTTTGCCATAACATTTGTGGGCATAACATATATCTTTTCATCTGCTTTCATAAACTCAGGGATAACTTCAGTTAATATATCAGTATAAAGGCTCAATTTATAATTAGGATTATCTTCAGTTAGTTTTATAAGCGGTACAGATGGGGGACCTTTAGGAGCTACAATTTCAAGTCCATAAACAAACCCTGAAACTAAAACAAAAACCAAAAAAATAGATAAATACTTTTTCATATTGTCCTTTCTTTTTGCTATCCAAATTAAAAATAGCAAAGCTGATTAATATTATCAAGATTTAAAACTCGTTTGAAAATTTATATTAATATATCACTGAATAATTTTTTTATATATCAGTTTTTTCCATGGCCGGATTTTTCCTCATCAAAAAAACATTTTCAATAATGCAATCATAAGCAAACTTATTCTCCGTTAATTGATAAATGATATAATAATCCGATATATCAAAATGTTCACCCTCAAAACACTTTTTATCTTTAGTTGCACATGCTATTATCATTATTCCCTAATCCATCTCTTTTAAATATTTATTTGCTTTATCAGCCATAACATAATCTATAACTTTCATATCTATTTTATCAAGCTCCTCAATCTTCATAAGTTTTTTTTTGATATTCATCGCAAGCTGAATTCCCAGAGGACATTGATAAGCAGTAGGCCTAAATTTTAAAGAAACACTCCTTTTCACTTCATTAACTTTTAAATCCTTAACTAATTTTAAATCCCAGACATTTTCTCTTAGTTCCGGATCAATAACTTCCTTTAATTTTATTTTAATTTTTTCTTTTAAATCCACATTATTCTCCTTTGATATTCTCCATAAACTTTTTAAATATCTCATTAAAAATCTTTTTTAACTCTTTGTTATTTTGTAAATCAACAGGAGTCTGCAAATTCACCTGAGCGTTTACGATTCTTTTATCAAATGGAATTTTCCCAAGTAGCTTCATATCTTTTTTTTCTGCAAATTCAAGAATTTTTCCCGTCATCTCATTATTAATATCATATTTGTTAATTACAAGAAAATTATCTAAATCAAAATGTTTTGATACTTCAAATATTCTTTTTAAATCATGTAATCCCGATTGTGTCGGTTCAGTTACTAATATGGCATAATGTGCTCCCGAAAGTGATGAATTTACGGGACATCCTATTCCCGGAGGTCCATCTATTAAAAGATGCCCAATATTTTTATCTTCTGCAATTAATTTAGCCTGATGTTTAACCATTGTGACTAAATTCCCCGAGTTTTCAGCTCCCGGATAAAGTTTTGCATGAACCATATCACCCCAATTAGTTTTTGATTTGTACCATTCACCAACAATTTGAGGCAGCATATCGATTGCATCAACCGGACATGCAATATCACAAAGAGTACACCCATCACACATATACTCGTTTATTTTATAATCACCCTCAACAAGATTTATTGCATCAAATCTACATAAATCCATACATTTTCCACATTTTATACATTGCTGCTGATTAATTTTTGCTACCGGTTTACCCTTAAACTTCTCCTTTTTCTCAATTTTAGGCTTCATCAATATAAACATATCTGCTGCATCTACATCTGCATCAACAATAATCTTATTTTTAAGCAATTTTGCTAAAGTTGCCGTTAATGTTGTTTTACCTGCTCCACCTTTTCCCGAAAGAACAACTGTTTGTTTCAAAGACATCATAACTCCTTATTTGTTTTTCTAAGATTTTTTATGATTTCTACAACTGAATTTTTAATTCTTTCAGATGAATTTAAAAGAGATTCTCCTTTAGAATAGCTTCTGGCAAAATCCTCATCATAGGGGATACTACCCAGCATATCTATATTATGTTTTTGTAAAAATTTTTCTATTAAATCATTATCCCTATCATCTTTATTCACTACAAGACCGTGGGGCTTTTTTAACTCTTCAACAACTTCAAGGGTTAATTTCAAATCATTTATGCCAAACGGAGTAGGTTCAGTTACAAGTACAACATAATCAACCTTCTCAATAGTAGCCACCGTAGGACAGGTTGTACCTGGAGGTGCATCGAGAATATATTTTTTATCATTATCAAGTTTTTTGTTAATTTTGTTGATAATAGGAACACCAGAGGGTTCACCTACATCAAGAATCCCCTCTATAAAATCTATTTCCTTACTTTTTTTAAACCCCTTTCCATAGTTAATAACCCCAATTTTTTTATTTTTTTCTACAATTGCATCCTCAACCGGACAAACATATGAACAAACCCCACAGCTCATACAGAGGTCTTCAAAGAAAAGAGTTTTTTCAGCTTTTTCCATTATTGATAAAGCATTATAAGGACAATTATCAGCACATTTTCCGCAAAATGTACATATATTTTCATTGATATCCGGAACCTTTTTATTAAAATCTTCCCTTCTTTCAATATTAGGTTTAACAAAGATTCCACCATTAGGTTCTTCAACATCCATATCTACATATGTATAATTATCCAGATATTCGTATAAAAGAACTGAAACTGTTGTTTTTCCCGTGCCTCCCTTTCCTGATGCTACTGCAATTTTCATTATTCTCCTTTCATTTAAAAACAGTTTAGATAATCTACATCATATTTTTATACTCAATTTATAAACTCTATATAATCTTAATACAGAGCTTTATTAAATTTTTAAAATTTATTTCTACAAATTACAAAAACCTAATCCAAACTCACCAAATTTTTTATTTCATCTTCCGGTTTCTTTTTTGTACTTTTTATGTCAATATTTTACTTGCTGATTCACTTCTTCAAGCACTTAAACTCTTATTCTCTGAATTTGGAAGTTTTATCCTGTAGTAAACAGATCAAAGCATTTATATTATTTATCAGAGATACTATTGTTAATTTCAGGATATTTTATTCTTCTATATTAATTTTATGCTCGATATATTCATTACACACAATAAATTGTAATATTTTTTTCTTTCCATGTTATAGAATCACTTAAACTCCTGCAATTTCTGGTTATTAAAATTTTCAATAATCTCCTTAACAGTCTCTCCTTCGGTTAAGTACATTTTGATGCCCGCCTGTTTTAAAACTTCGGCTGCTTTAGGGCCAAATTTGTTAGCAATCACAGCATCTGCATTTTCAATTACATAATTAGAAGTCCTAATACCTACTCCATGAGCCCCATCCTTAAATGGATTTTCTTTTGCTTCAATAATTTCTTTTGATTTACTATCAATTATCTGAAAATATTCTCCTCTGCCAAATCTTTCATCCGGTTTTGCATTCAAATCTTTTCCCTTTGCAGTTATAAATAATCTCATTATTTCCCTCCTTTTGTTTAGAGTAACTATTAAATAAACCTATAAAATCGTGATTGTGTTTTTAAATTGATATTCATGCTCACTTTTCAGTAATGAAGAAAACTTATAAATTAATCCCTTAGTATTTTCAACACAATCATCCTTTATATCAATAAATTCTTTGCATTTCTTATATATTAAATGATGCTTAAGAACTGAACCCAATAATTTATACTTATAAATTTCATTGACTTCCAGACGTGTTATAATATCCTCTTTTCTATCAAATCCAGGTTCCTATAAATTGTGATATTATCGATGTTTTCATCTTTAATTCTGTTATATATATCTTTAATAGGAAGATTGCTGCTGATTTTTTTAAAAAGGTTCATCAATAAATCTCTGGCTTTAGGTGGTCTTTTCCCAATTGTATTTTTCCTCTCGAACATAAACCCTCCATATCGATAATTATTGTCATTATCTCCTGCAATTACAATTATAGATATAAATTTTTAGACATCAAGTTATAATCTTATGTTCATAACCTAAAATTGAATAAAAATACTTCTATCTTATGATTCAAAAATATCCGGTTATGATTATCTTTTAAGTTTATTCGTATATCTCTTCTAACTCAGAGATTTGATTATAGATAATTAATTTTATTCAACTGCGGTTTGCCGTTTTTATCAACATATTCTTCATCAACATGAATTTGAACAACTTTACCGGCAAACATTTCATGGGATCCTGGTTTCATCGAATCAACAACCTCACATTCAATATTAACCGGGAAGTCGGTTAGTATCGGGGCATCAACTTTTTTCCCATCTTTTACATTTAATCCAAGTTTTTCAAGTTTGTCTTCATTTCTCCCGCTGTGGCTTCCTAAATAATAATACTCTTCTTCCATATTTTTAGGAACCAGATTTACTACAAACACATTAGATTCTTTAATCATATGGTAAGAATATCTGTTAGGAACGATCCCCACCATTACCATGGGAGGCTCATGATAACTGCAATTTGACGCATAAGCAACGGCCAGGGCATTGTTCTCACCTTTTTTATTCCTGCAGGAAACTAGAACATTCGGGCGGGGCTGTAAACAGTGTTTGAAAAATTCAAATTCTATTTTCATATTCCCTCCTTTATAAATCATTACAATTAAATTGTATCAAAATCCAAAATAAAAAAAAGTCATTTTATACAATAAAGTGCACCAACTAACCAATTTCAAACAAATAATTAATAAATCTAAACTGTATAAAATCAGCAAATAATTTTCATTTTTCTTTTTAACTTTTGTATAATTTATTATTTTTTTCTTACTCTTCAATATATAAAACTATTGAAACAAAATTAAATAATTGATAAACTTTATAAAAATTAGGAAGGAGTATTTATGGAGGAATATAAAAAAAAGTTTGTTGATTTTATGCTCAAAGCCGATGTACTTATGTTTGGTGATTTTGTAACCAAAAGCGGTAGAAACACACCATTTTTTATAAATACGGGAAAATATAGCACCGGGAAACAGATATCAAAACTGGGTGACTTTTATGCAAAAGCAATAAAAGAAAAAATAGGTCTGGATTTTGATGTGATATTTGGCCCGGCCTACAAGGGGATACCTCTTGTTGTAGCTGTAGCCTCCTCTCTTTTAAAACTATATAATAAGAATGTTTCATTCTGCTTCAACCGCAAAGAAAAAAAGGATCATGGAGAAAAGGGAAGTTTGATCGGACATAAGCTTAATGACGGGGATAAAGTACTTATTATTGAAGATGTTACTACATCCGGCAAATCTATAAGAGAAACAGTTCCTATATTAAGAGACCATGCTAATATTAAGCTTGCAGGCCTTATAATTTCAGTTAATAGAATGGAAAAAGGAAAAGACACAGATAGAATGGCATTAACCCAGTTAAAAGAGGAATATGAAATGGAAACTGCAGCTATAGTTGACATGAAAGAAACTCAAAATTATCTGCATGAAAAGAAATTTATAGATGATAAAATGAATGCAAAAATAAATGAATATTATAAAAAATATGGTGCATCCGAATAAAAATTGGAACTTTTCAAAAATTTTTAAGTTTGTATATACACAAAGGAGGTAAAAATGTTTTTTTATGATCCCACATTTATACTTTTAATTCCTGTAATTATTTTATCATTTTGGGCCCAGCATAAAGTAAAAGCAACCTTCAAAAAATATTCAAAAGAGATGGCAGATAAAAGAATTAGCTCAAACGAAGTTGCAAGAGATATTTTAAGAAGATCCAACATGAATATTCCAATTGAAAGGGTTAAAGGTCAATTAAGCGATCACTATGACCCCCAAGAGAAGGTATTAAGATTATCGGATTCGGTTTATGGTAAAAACAATATATCGGCTATAGCTGTAGCTGCTCATGAAGCTGGACATGCCCTACAGGATAGCAAAGGATACATGCCTCTAAAAATAAGAAATGCATTTGCTCCTGTGGCCAACATAGGTTCGAAACTGGCGTTTCCTTTAATTTTTATTGGCTTTTTGCTTCAGGCGTTTAGTTTATTAAAAATAGGCATAATTTTCTATGCTGCCGCGGTAATTTTTTCAATAATAACATTACCTGTGGAATTTAATGCCTCTTCGACTGCTTTAAATATTATAAAAAACAATGGATATTTAAATTCAAACGAGCTTACAGGCGCAAAAAAGGTGTTAAATGCAGCAGCTATGACCTATGTAGCTTCTACTCTTGCTGCTCTTGTTAACCTGCTCAGATTCATTCTACTGGCGAGAAGATAGCTTTATTATTAAAGGGAGGGATACTTTTCTCCCTTTAATTTCTTGAATCTTTGATTATTATTTTTTCAAAATAGATATTGAGAAATTGTTAAATAATTCCTCAATTTACTGGATTTTCAAATATTACAAAAGCATAACCTGAAGAAATATTTTTATTTTCAAGTAAATCTTTTATAACTGAATCATTATCCCAAACCGTTGTAATTATATAATCTTCAGTGACACCAAAAATATAAAACCCACCATCTATACCTTCTAATTTTTCATTTTTTAATTTGTAAACAAATTTACCATTATTTTTATTAAAAACTGCTATTTCCCCATCTATCTCATTTGTTATTAAGTTTTTCCCTTTTACTTCCATACTCATGGTATGAATAGGTCCGTAAAGGTATTTATCATCAAATGCCATTGATAGTACAGCAAAATCTCCCACAATTGATGTATGTCTATCATGAATAAACCAGTGTGTTTTTTTGAAACTTTCTTCACTTTCTTTCTTAATAGTTAACAATTTATTTAAGTCGCTATCATATTTTTCAATTTTATAAGGATAACCGGCATAGGAGTAAAAAATTTTTCCTGTTTTATAATCAATTTTTAATATGCCATTTTTAAAATCATCTCCATGTTTGGGTGCCCGGTCTGGCACATCTGGATTAGCTAATTCTTTTATAATTTTATTACCTTCCAGGTCATACTTTCCTAAATAATTATTTGAATACCCGCTAAAATAAAGGATATTATCCATGATATCTATTCCCATAATCGGCCCTATATCACTCCCCATTTCTAAACTATCGAGAAATTTTCCATCCATATTGAAAATAGATATTCTTCTTAAGGTTATGTCAACGAAATAAATCCTATCCTTATAAATTCTAAGCCCCATACTGTGTCTGGCTTCTCCTGGACCATTTCCTTTAGATATTTCAATCTTTTTTATATTTTTGCCTTTAAAAGTTCTGAAGTTTATTACAAATTCATCGGGCAAATCCTGAAGAAAATATATCTGATTTTTATAAATACCGGCACATAACATAGAATTGCTGTTTGTAAAATTTTCTGCCTGCCAAACATTCACAATTTCTACTTTTTTCACCCCTCTGATTGGAGTTTTATCATTTTTAACAAGATCCTTAGGAGATTTACACGAAAATACAAATATTAAAAGTAAAATTGTCATAAATACTTTTTTCATATACGCCCCTTCCAATTTCTCACATACTTATAAGACAGTTTTGTCTAACTTATTGTTTCAATAAATATAAATATTTACAGTTTGTATCAATTGATTATAAAATATCAATTGATATAATTATAAAGAGGAGGATATTTATGGAAGAATTTAGAGTTTGCCCTGAATGTGGATATCAAAGAGGGTTTCATGTATCTTTTAGGAATAGAAAAAATTCATATAAAATTATATTTATATGTCCAAGCTGCGGCTCAGCCTATGATTTAAATCTTAAAACCGATAAAATAGAATCTCTAAATGAAACAAAAATTAATCAGTATAAGGAAAACTAAATGAAAATATTGAAATCAATCAAAGAAATAAATAAATTCATAAAAAATAACAATCTGGTAATTTTGTATTTTTCCAGTCCTGATTGCAGTATCTGTAAATCACTTTTTCCAAAGATAAAAAATCTCATTTCAAAACTCGAGGATATTGAAATGGCTTATATCGATATAAATAAAGTAAAAAAAGTGGGCGGAGAATTTTCTATTTTCTCTATGCCAACGCTGCTTTTTTATATTAATGGAAAAGAAACATTAAGAAAATCAAGATATATTAGCATAAAAGTTCTAAAGAAAGAACTAAAAAGATATATCAAACTTTATCAAAAATAATTTTTTTATTTAAAACAAAAAATGGGAGAATATCCTCAAGCTCTATCCTCCCATTTATGAGATTGTTTATTTTAAAGCTTCACTGCCTGAAAAATCTCTATATAATGAAAGATCTCCGAGAATATCCTTATCTTCATTGCTAATATCACCTGTAATATCTTCGGAAACATAATATCCCAGTCCCGGACCAAGCATAAATCCCTGGCCACACATGCCTGCCATATTATAAAATCCTTTAATCTCCTTTGTTTCCCCTACTATTGGATAACCATCAGGTGTCATAGGGTACAATCCCCTCCAGGTTCTTCTAATATTGATATTTTTCAATCTGGGCATTATATTTAACATTCTCTTTGAAACCTGAGGTAAAAATACAGAAGTGTGATTCGTATCTGTTCCAACAATAGGAGGATTAGGTGTAATACAAAAAACTATCTGTCCTGTTTTATGCTGATAGAAATAATAATTTTTAGACCCCTCTGCAGGTCTAATATCTACTACCATTGGTTCAAACAATCTTTGAACCGGTTCTGTAATCCCAGCTTCATGAGAATCAGGGGTAACAGGTACTTCAATGCCAACCATTTTTCCAATTTCCTTTGCATATGCCCCTGCTGCATTAACAACATATTTACAGCTGTATTCTCCTCTATCCGTTTTTACACCTGTAACTTTTGATTTATTTGTATAAATACTTTCTACTGCTTCTTCAAATTTAAATTCAGCACCATTTTGCTCTGCCTGCAGATAAAATGAATTTATTGCTCTCAAAGGTGAAGCAGAACCATCTTCAGGTGAATATGTAGATCCTATTAGTCCTTCTTTTTTTATCATTGGCACCTTTTTAACATATTCTTCTTTATCAAGCCATTTTATATTTAAACCAAATTTTTGCTGTATTTCAAGCAGATTCTTAAGGTTTTCTTCATCTTCCTCATTGTAGACAGGATAGGAATATCCTCCTTCATACCATTCAATATCATCTCCTGTTTTTTCCTCCCAGCCAGAAAATATTTCCAAACTTTTTTTGGCTATAAGAATTTTTGATCTTGCAGAATGAGTTGCTCTTATACCACCAATTGCTTTTTTGTTCTGGCCCTGTCCGGGAGATGACTTTTTATCCAAAACAAGTATATCAAGACCGCTGTCAGCCAAAAACATGGCCAGAGGCGTTCCAACACTTCCCGCTCCAATAATTATAACATCATAAGTTTTCACTTTTCATCACCATCCTTTAAGCCGGCAAAATACTTAAATCTTGTATCTAAAAATAGAGGCCTTTGTACATCTTTTACTATATGCTCCTGATCTATGCCTTCATCTCTCATTAATCTTACTATGATATTTTCACAGGTTTTACCTCCGCAGGCCCCCATTCCAGCTCTGGTAATTGCTTTTATTTGATTTATATCATTTATTCCTCTTTTAATCCATTTTCTTATTTCTCCAGCTGTAACTCTTTCACATCTACAAACAATCTCATCATCCCTGATTTCTTCAACATATTTATCAAGAGGTTCAATAATTTCTCTATCCTCCTGAACAAGCACTCCAGCAACATCTTCAGCGATATCAACCGGCACTTTAAATTGAACTAAATTGGTATTTCTGTAATGCAGAAGAGTTACGGTATCAATAACTTCAAATTCACCAAATTCTTTTCCATTTTTTCCGGTCAAAACTGCAGTATCTCCCGCTTTAAGATCATCACCATACTCATGAGCTATGGTAATAATAGGATTTTCATTATCTTCCCGGTAATCAACCAGGGTAACTGCCAATCCCGGACAAACTGCAACACATCTATAGCATCCTATACAGTAATTATTTTCAATAAATTCCGGTGTTTTCATCATATTATCCGGGTCAATATAAATTCCTTTTTGCGGACAAACTGAAATACAGGGATTACAGGGTATCTCCTGAGAACAATGAAATACGGGATAAATTCCTTCCCTTTTTCGAGGGTTTTCCATCTCAACTTCTTCGCCCCCCGGACTCTTTAACATTTCCATTTTTTCTTGCCATTCCACGGGAATTTTTTTATCAATTGCTCCTAATTCGTTTGCGATTTCAATTCCTCTTATTTTGCCGCTAAACATAGCAGCTGAAGCTTCAGCTATTTCTTCTGCATCACCTGCCACATAACTTTTCATATTAAAATTAAGAGCCTGGTTATGAAATTCATTCACTGAATCAAGCCCCACAGCAATTAAAATAGTATCACATTCATAAGTTTTCTCGGTATCCTCTATAATATTGAAATCTTTATCTATTTCTGCAACTGTTACACTTTCAACTTTATCTTCTCCATTTGCACTAACAATTGTATGTCTTGTGTAAATAGGAACTCCCATACGTTTTAATTTATCTCTATGAACAAAATATCCTCCAACTTCATCCATTGCCTCTATCAATCCAACTACATTAATATCAGCCTGAAGTGCATGATATCCTGCTATTAAACCGACATTTCCTCCTCCTACTATAAAAAGTTTATCGGCGGCTTTAACAAGATCCCTATTAACCAGGGTTTGAAAAGCCCCTGCCCCGTAAACTCCGGGCAATGTATTTCCAGGGAAAACCAAACTTTTTTCCCTAGCACCTGTGGAGTTTAAAAGAATTTCAGGCTCAATTAAAACATATTGTGAATTATTTTTAAGTACGCCAACTTTTTTGTCTTCATAAATTCCTATAGCAGGAGTATTCAACCAAATATCAATACTTTCATATTTTTCTACCTGCCTTGCAAGTTTTTCTCCTATTTTATATCCTCTTGTACCTGCATATGAATCTTCTACTGATCCAAAAAATTTATGTGTTTGTAAAACCAGTTTTCCTCCTAATTTATATTTATCATCGACTATTAATGTTTTAACCCCTGCTTTACCGAGCTCTATAGCAGCAGATAATCCTGCAGGACCACCACCTATAATGAGCACTTCATATTTTAATTCTTCAATCTCCTGTGAGCTTATAGGCTCATCATCCTCGGGAAGCTCGGGCAATCCTTTTAAAGGTTCAATTCGCATACCTTCTTCAATCGGAGTCATACAACCTCTAACAGGTGTTCCATTTACTACTACCATACACTGACTACACTGTCCATTTGCACAAAAAATTCCCAGTGGCGCCTCGTCTTTTTGATGGTAGGAAAATACTCTAATTCCATTTGCAAAAAGAGCGGATGTAATCATTTCATCTTTTTGAGCTTTATATTCCTGCCCTTTCCAGTAAAACGAAATCTCTTCTTTCTCTTCTATGTCTAATATCGGATGCTTTTTAATACGATAATCTGACATGTTCCCTCCTTTTTACTATGGTATTATATTAACTCATGAAAATTATAACGATTTATTTCGGTTTGTAAAATTATTTTTTTTATTTTTGAAACTATTTATGCTAATTTTTTATTATTTGACAATTTATAAATGCCCGTGTTCTTTTAAGCTGAAATAATCTTTTTGTGCTATAATCAGATGATCCAGCAATGTTATATCCAACATTTGACATATATTTTCCATTTTATGGGTAAAATTTATATCAGCCTGTGAGGGTTGCAAATTTCCAGAGGGATGATTATGTACCAGAACAATTGATACCGAATTGTTTTCTATAGCTTTTTTTATAATCTTCTTGGGATATACCTGAGAATAATTTATACTACCCTTTTGATAATTTATTATATTTTGAATGTTATTCTTTCCATCCAAATACATCACACAAAATTCTTCATATTCATGACTTCCATAATATGAAACAAAATGCTGTATGGCACTTTCCGGAGAGTTAACAGTATATGTTTGATTTTCAATATTTTCTCTCAAGTAGTAGGTTATTAATTCCTTAGAAAATTTCAAAGCCGTAGCAGTCCGGGAACCGAGCCCCTTAAAATCAAGTAGTTTATCGATTTTTGCATCCAGAACATTACTTACTGTTTCATATTCAGCAATCAACTTTTTAGCTAAATCTTTTGTATCTTTCCTTACATTAATTAATCCCAAATAAAATTCAAGAATTTCATAATCATGAAGTGCATCAATACCATTTTCCCTGAATTTTTTTCTCAACCTTTTTTTGTGTCCTCTGCTTTCAGTAGGCATATAAAGGCTCCACCTTTATGACAACATCATGAAAGTTCTTTACTTCTTTCATCAGCATTTTTTTTACTTCACTGTAAATTTTTTGCTCCTCTTCTTTGGTAATTTTTTCTTTTACAGTAATATCAAATACAATATTCACCCGCCTTTTACCTATTTTTCTAACATCGTGGAAGGAATCCACAATATCTTTTTTATCAAAATAACCTTTTAAAATTTTGCGAACTTTATTAACTTCTTCGTCATTTTTATCGATTGGATCTATATGCACAATGGATTTAATGTTAAATTTATCATCCACACTGTCTTCCAGTCGCTCACTTAAATCATGCGCCTCATCCAAACTATAGTTTATGTCAATTTCCATGTGAAATGAAACTATATATGTATCTCCATATTTGTTTACAATTATATCATGAATCCCCTCAACCCCCTCAAAGTTAATAACAAATTCCTTCAACTTATGAATAAATTCTTTTGAAGGCTTTGTCCCTATTAAATTATTAACAGCTTCCTTTGCCACTTCATAAGCTGAATAAATAATAAACAGGGAAACAATAATACCAAGATAACCATCGATATTTTTAATAAAAAATGTGAAAATAACCACAACCGTGGATAGAACATCAGTTCTATGGTGGTATCCATCTGCAATAAGAGCATCAGAATCAATTTTCTTTCCTATTATTAGTGATAGCCTTGCCATTAATTCTTTAATAATAATTGTTGCAAAAATCGATAAAAACAACCATAAGTTGAATTCAACAATGCTGGGGTTTTTTATTGATTTCACAGATTCTTTAACAAATTCAATTCCGGTATAAAATAATAAAAACGAAACTCCTAATGTTAAAATATGTTCAAACCTACCGTGTCCAAAAGGATGTTTTTCATCCGGTGGTTGATAGGCAATATTAAATCCCCAAATTATACCGGCAGAGGAAACTATATCACTCAATGTATGAACAGCATCTGCTATAATGGCAATACTGTTACTAATGATTCCTACTGTTAATTTTATCATAAACAGAACTATATTAAAAATAATACTTAAGAAACCTTCAAATTTACCCCAGTATTTTCTCTGGGAAAAATCTTTTTTTCTTGATATAAATATTAGAAATCTTGTTAGTAATTTTTCCATATAATATTAATTTATAACTACCTTTTTTTGCTTAGATTCAAATATATTTCCTATTATTGAAAAGTCATAGTCAGTATTTTTAAGAACATTTCTGGCTTCCAATAACTGTTTTTTCTCAACTACAATGATGTACCCGATACCCATGTTAAAAGTTTTAAACATCTCTTTTTGAGAAATATTACCTGAGGAAGAAATCATTTTAAATATATTGGGTTCTTCCCAGCTACTCTTTTCAATCTTAGCTGCTAAATTATCAGGTAGTATTCTTGGAATATTTTCATAAAAACCCCCACCCGTTATGTGTACCATCCCTTTAATATTAATACTTTCTATAAGATTCATTACAGGTTCTGTATAAATTTTTGTTGGAGTCAGCATCTCTTCAAGAAGAATCTCATCCGGATTCTTTTCATCAATCAATACTTTCCTTGCAAGACTGAAGCCGTTTGAATGCAAACCCGAAGAATGCAACCCGATCAGGACATCTCCTTTTTCAATATTTTCACCGGTTATAATATTCTCCTTTTCACAAGCACCAACAGCAAATCCAGCCAAGTCATATTCTTCTTTCTGATAAAATCCGGGAAGCTCCGCCATTTCACCACCTAAAAGGGAGCAGCTACTTATTTTACAACCCTCAGCAATTCCACCAACAATTTCTTCCATAACTTCTGGCTTGAGGTTGGATGTAGCAATATAATCCAAAAAAAACAATGGTTTTGCACCCTGAACCAAAATATCATTTACACTCATTGCAACCAAATCAATACCAACCGTACTGTGTTTACCTGCCAAAAAAGCAAGCTTGAGCTTGGTTCCAACCCCATCGGTACCGGAAACTAGCACCGGATTTTTATATCCTCTCAATTCATACAGTCCTCCAAATGAACCGAGTTCGGTTAATACATTTTTATCATATGTAGATTTTACTTTATCCTTTATTCTTTTAACTGCTTCATTTGCCTTATCAATATCCACACCTGTATCTTTGTACTTCATAGCTGCTCCCTTCAAAGCTTATTATTTTTTATATGATTTTTTATAAAAAGGTGTCTTTACAATCTTTGCTTTTTTCTTTTTACCTCTTATATCAATCATTATTTCCGTATTTCTTTTATGATACGGCCTATCAATATATCCCAACCCTACTGTCTTTTTCAGATAAGGGGCGTAATTACCGCTTGTTACATATCCGATTTTATCCCCATCTGTATTATATATCTCCATATTATGTCTCGGAATGCCACGATCAATCATTTCAAATCCTTTTAGTATTCTATCGGTTCCGTTTTCAATTTGTTTTTTTATAACTTCTTTACCATTAAAATCTGTATCTTTATCTAAATCCACCGTCCATTTTAAAGCTGCCTCTACAGGAGTGGTTGTATCATCAATATCATTACCATAAAGCATTAATTTTGCTTCTAATCTAAGCGTATCCCTTGCTCCTAAACCACAAGGTTTAATTCCATATTCCTTCCCGGCTTCCATAATCATTTTCCATAATCTGGAAGCATATTTATTTTTAACCAGGATCTCTACACCATCTTCACCGGTATACCCTGTTCTTGAAATCATATCAACATCTATGTCATCTATTTTAACATCTTTCCATAATCTAAAAAACTTTAGTTTATTCATATCTCTTGAAACTAATTTCTGCATTGCTTTTTCTGCATTAGGTCCCTGAACAGCAAAAAGAGAATACCCAGGAGAAATATCCCTTAGTATTTCCAGATCATATCCTTCGGCATTTTCCTTCAACCAGTCAAGATCCTTATCGTGATTAGCCGAATTGATTATAAAATAATAATGCTCTTCTCCTATCCTATAACATAAAAGATCATCTACTATTGTACCATTCTTATAACACATTGGAGTATATAAGACCTGATT
>VSIX01000138.1 GCA_008086245.1 Candidatus Mcinerneyibacterium aminivorans | reverse complement strand
TTTAAATTATCAGCATTAGGATGCTTTTCAATATTTTTTACATACCCTATAACAACATTACTTATCTTCTCAGCTGGATAATCAACATCATCAACTTCTAAACCCTGTGCGCCTAATTTGTCAGAAAGCTTTTCTATATTTAAATCAGAAAGATCTATGAAATCATTAAGCCATTTCCAAGTTACTTTCATAAAGCCACCTTATAGTTATAATTTTTACATTAAATTCAACATTCTCAAATCATTTTCATAAAAATATCTCATGTCAGGAATATTATACTTTAATAAAGCAAGTCTTTCAACACCTACTCCAAAAGCAAATCCTGTATACTTTTCCGGATCTATATCTACAGCTTTAAAAACATTCGGATCGACCATGCCACAGCCGAGCAACTCAATCCAGCCACTATTTTTACAAACTTTACATCCCTCTCCTTTGCAGAAAATACAATTCATGTGCATTTCTGCAGAAGGTTCGGTAAATGGGAAATAATTATTATAGAATCTTAATTTAATAGAGTTATCATTGAACAATTCCGATAAATACTTATACAGAACACCTTTTAAATCTGAAAATTTAACATTTTCATCAATCAGCAAACCTTCTATTTGGTGAAATACAGGTGAATGACTGGCATCAATTGTATCACTTCTGTAAACTTTACCCGGTGCAATCATAGCAAGAGGTGGTTTCTCTTCAAGCATAGTTCTGATTTGTACAGGCGAAGTATGAGTCCTCAAAACCTTTTTTTCTTCATTTATATAAAAAGTATCCTGCTCATCCCTGGCTGGATGGGATTCAGGGATGTTTAAAGCATCAAAATTATACCACTCTTCTTCAATTTCGGGACCTGTTTTTATATCAAATCCCATTTTAGAAAATATCTCTTTTGACAATTCAAAAATTGATGTAATTGGATGTTCTTTTCCGATATCCCTTTTTCTGGGAGGAAGTGTAATATCATATTTAATTTTTTCCTCTTCTTTTTCAATTTTATTTTTTAAAAGGGCAATTTCTTTTTCTATATAATCTTTGTGGTCATTAATCATTTTGCCAACTTTTTTTCTTTCTTCGGGATCAAATTCCCCGATGAGTCCAAAAAGCTCCTTTATTTTACTTTTTCTTCCCAGATATTTCACCCTGAGATCATTCCAGGACTCCTTATCATCCCCATCCTTTTTTTGATTTTTAAAACTTTTCTTTATCTTCTCAAGTGTGCTCTTTAATTCTTCTATATTCATATCTATCCACCCATTTCTTCAGATAAACTCCTATCCGTTTCAAATACTTTTGCCATTTTATATCTTTTCAAATATTCATCCAATATTTCATTTAATGCTTCGGTTCTATTTTTAAAAATTTTATCTTTTTCTATTAACCTATCCAATTCATCAACAAGATATTGAGATACCGCTACCGTTTTTAATCTGTGCATAACTATCCCCTCCTAATTATTAGTTATTAAAAAACAAAAATCAATACTTTTTTTTAACCTAATATTTATTATAGGTTTTTTCCCATTGACTTGCAAGAAAAAGTTTTAGAATATGACAGAATAATATTCCAAGAATATTCTAATAAAGATAATAATATCGTATTGAGCCCTTGCAGGATGCCCTATAGGCGCTTAGCTGAACTATTCAGCCTTCATATAGGGATTAGGCTTTATATAATCAATATTTAGAACAATCCGGAAATTTCTCCATTTTCATCTATATCTATCAATTCAGCCGCTGGCTTTTTAGGAAGCCCCGGCATTCTCAAGATACTACCGCTTATTGGTACCAAAAATTCTGGCCCGGCATTTACAATTATGTCATTTATTTGAAGATCAAAATCCTCGGGTTTTCCTTTAAGTTTAGGATTGTCTGATAACGAATATTGGGTTTTGGCCATACAGATAGCAAATTTATCAAATCCGTGTTTGTAAATTTTTCTAAGAGAAGATTTTGCACTTTTACTATAATCTACAGATCTTGCTCCATAAACTTCTTTTGCAATAATTTCAATTTTCTCTTCTACCTTCATATTCAAATCGTATAAATACTCAAGGTTATTTTCATTATTATCAATTGACTTAACAACTTCCTCAGCAAGCTCTATACCTCCATCTCCACCATCCTGCCAAACATCTGTTTCAACGATGCTGTATTTGTTTGATAAACAACACTTTTTAGCTGCATTAATCTCTTTCTGTGTATCTGAATTAAATTTATTCAATGCAATTATCGGTTTAAAACCAAATTTTTCTGCATTTTCTACATGTTTTTCTAAATTAACCAGACCTTTTGCTACTGCATAAGGATTTGGTTCATCAATATCATCTTTTGATACACCACCATGTCTTTTTAAAGCTCTAACAGTTGCAACCAGAACGAGAGCAGATGGTTCAATGTTTCCGTATCTTGAAACAAGATTTAAAAATTTTTCCCCTCCAAGGTCAAAACCAAACCCTGCTTCAGTTACTACATAATCAGAGTAATTCATTGCCATTTTGGTGCCTATTAAAGAATTAGTTCCATGTGCTATATTTGCAAAAGGGCCGCCATGTATAATAGCAGGAACACCCTCTATTGACTGAACAAGATTAGGTTTTAATGCATCTTTTAGTAAAGCCACTACAGATCCGGAAATATTTAACTCCTCAACAGTAACAGGATTTCTTTTATAATCATAACCTACAACTATGTTTTTAACCCTTCTTTTTAAATCTCTGTAGCTATTAGCCAGACAAAGTGTTGCCATTATTTCCGATGCGGCGGTAATTTCAAAATGAGATTCCCTGGGCACGCTGCTGTAAGGACCCCCAAGTCCGATTATAATCCCTCTTAGAGCCCTATCATTCATATCAAGAACCCTCGGCCATACAATTCGTCTTTGGTCAACATCCAATTTTCTTCTATGCAGAGCATTATCCAGTACAGCCGAAACTAAATTATGTGCAGATGTAATAGCATGTAAATCACCTGTAAAATGAAGGTTAATATCTTCCATAGGAAGAACCTGTGAATATCCTCCACCTGCAGCCCCTCCTTTCATCCCCATTACAGGTCCTAAAGAAGGCTCCCTTAAAGCAACAGAAACTTTTTTATCTATTTTTTGCAATGCCTGAGCCAGCCCAATTGAAACTGTAGTTTTTCCCTCTCCTGCAGATGTAGGAGTAAGTGCCGATACAAGAATTAAATTAGATTTGGGATTATCGTTTTTCAAGGCATCGAGTTTTATTTTTGCCTTATAATTTCCATAGGGTTCTAAATATTTATTATCAACCCCCAGGTCCTCAGAAATTTGTCTTATATCCTTCAATTTTGCCTTATGAGCTATTTCAATATCATTTAATCCCATACTCACTCCTTTTCAAAATAATCAAATAAAACATTTTTCAACTTTTCGCTATTAACCGAATCATAATAATCTTTAATCGATTTAACATCATTATATTTCATGCTTTCATCTACTATCTTTTTACATTCCTCATAACTCAGTTCTCTTATAATTTTTTTTATTTCAAGGATATTAGAAGGAGCAACTGATAAAATTGAAAGATTCAAACCGATTAACAAAATTGTAAAATTGGGATTTCCAGCCATATTCCCACACATGCTTACTTCAATTCCTTCATTATGGGCATTATTTATAATCATTTTTAACAGCCTCAAAATTGAGGGGTGCAAGGGATCGTATAAATATGAAAGCTGTTTGTTGCCTCTGTCAACAGCCAGAGTGTATTGAATAAGGTCATTTGTTCCTATACTAAAAAAATCAGCATGCTTGGCTAATACATCAGAAACCAGAGCTGCCGAAGGTATTTCGACCATTATACCTATATCGATATTTTCATCAAACTCTACGCCGCTATCTCTCAATTCATTTTTTGCTTCTTCGACAATATCCTTTGCTTCAAGAAACTCATCAATCCCTGAAATCATTGGAAACATTATTTTGATATTCTTCAGCGTAGATGCCCTCAAAATTGCTTTCAGCTGTGTTTTGAAAAACTCCTCAAATTCAAGGCTTAATCTTATTCCCCTAAACCCCAAAAAAGGGTTCATTTCTTCGGGAATTTTAAAATGAGATACAAATTTATCCCCGCCAAGATCAGCAGTTCTTATCACTACCTCCTTTGGATAAATCATTTGAGCTATATATTTGTATATTTCAAACTGTTCATCTTCACTTGGAAGTATCTCCCTCATAAACAAATATTCTGTTCTAAAAAGTCCTATCCCGTCCGCCTTATGGCTGTTTACCATGTCAGCTTCATTTGCAAGCTCCATATTAATATCGAGTTTTATCTTTTTTCCGTCCCTGGTAACGGCTTCTTCATTTCTTATTCTTTCAAGACTCTTAACATATTCTACATATTTTCTTCTTTTCTCCTGATATTCTTTAATAGTTTCTTTATCCGGTTCAATAAAAATTTTCCCATTATTTGCATCGATAATTACAAGATCATTGGGAGATACATTAGAGAGGATAT
Organism: Candidatus Mcinerneyibacterium aminivorans; assembly: GCA_008086245.1. GTDB lineage: Bacteria > Macinerneyibacteriota > Macinerneyibacteria > Macinerneyibacteriales > Macinerneyibacteriaceae > Macinerneyibacterium > Macinerneyibacterium aminivorans. The sequence goes on along the minus strand of VSIX01000138.1, from coordinate 10,566 downwards.
CAGAAACACCAACTACTGCAGGCACCTCCATCGATCTTGCCATAATAGCGACATGAGAAGTTTCTCCCCCAACTTCGGTGATAATCCCTTTTATCTCTTTTTCACTAATTTCAGCCATATCTGAAGGCAGTAGATTGTGAGCTAAAACTATAATATCCTTGGAAGTTTTTGAAAGCTCGGGGGATATACTAACCCCCAAATAATTTCTTAAAACTCTTTTACCAACATCCTGAATATCATTAGCTCTATCTTTTAAATAATCATCGGATAAATCTCTGAATTTTTCGACTAAATTACTGATTGTTTCACTAAAGCTGTAATCAATGGAAACATTTTCATTTCTTGCTCTTTCTATTGTTTTTTCAATTAAGTTGGGATCATCAAGAAGCATAATATGGGCATCAAAAATAGCTGATTCTTCAACCCCAATATCATTTTTAATTTTTGTTTTTACATTTTCAAGCTCCTCTTTTGTTTCCTCAACAGCTTTTTTAAACAGCAAAATTTCATTTTCAAGTTCATCATCATCAACCTTTATCCTAGGAACATTTAGACCGAACCCATGTATAGGTAAGGCATGTCCGATGGCTATACCAGATGAAGCAGAAACACCATCATAAATTTTCAAAATTACTCCTTTTCCCCGAATCTATCTTTTATCAATTTTTCAATAGCTTCCATAGCTTCAATTTCATCTTCCCCTTCTGCTTTTAGTTTTATAACATCCCCTTTCATGGCTGCAAGCATCATCACCCCTAAAATACTTTTTGCATCTACATTCTTATCTTCATATATGATCTTGATTTCTGAATCGAATTTAGATGCTTCCTGAACCAGTACCGCAGCAGCTCTTGCATGCAGCCCCAGTTTATTTACAATTTCTATCTCTTTTTCTACCATAAACTCCCCTACCAGTCTTTTTTTTCATCATTATTATAAACTTTCAACCTGTTTTTTTCAATTCTTATTTCAATATAACTACTTTTATATAGTTTCAAATTCCCCTAAAATTCCTTTTAGAAACCTCAAAAACCTGTTTTCCGCTTTTAACAATCCCGTTAATTAATTTTTTTACCGGAAGCTTGTCTTTCATTGATGAAAAATAAATTAACTCCGAGAGGTTTACATTTGTTATAACATGGACATTTTTTCTATCCAGATATTTCCTGGCAGTTGCCAGGCAGCTCCCTCCAAAAAGATCCGTAAAGATTACTATCTCTTCATCCTGGTTTTTCATTATAAATTCTTCAAATCTTTTTTCAAATAATTCAATACCTTCTTCGAAGTTGAATGGTATAGAATAAAGTTCCACATGTTCCCCCATAATCATGTTGACAGTTTTTACGAGAGATTCTGCAAGATCACCGTGAGTTAGTATAACACCCTTAATCATAAATCATCCTCCAATTTCCTCATATATATCTTCAATTTTTTTCAACCTTTTTTGTACTCCACCTTTTGTAATTGGTGCTGAAAGTTTCTCTCCAAGTTCAGCATATGATGCATCTGGATTTTGCATTCTCAACCTGGCTATTTCTTCCAGTTTTTCGGGCAAGTTTGAAACACCCATTTTCCTATCTATTTTTTCAATAATTTTTTTATATTTTTCAAAACTATTAACCTGTCTTGTTAAATTAGCCATACTATAATTTGTTAATCTTACAGACTTGTCTTTATCCTGCCTGTATGAGGAAAATTCCACCATATTTTTCAAAGAATCTTTCAATCCGAGCAAAAAAAATAACTTTTTTAAATTTTTAAATCCTTTTACAAAAATCCTATTATTATATTCATATTCTTTTATATTAAAATCCTTTAGAATATCACTTAACTTATTTTTAAAATTTCCCTTCACCCTTATCTCCATCTGATATGAATCATGAAAATCAAACAAATAACCCTTGTATAAAATCAGCTCTTTGGCAAAACTTTTTTTACAGCAAAAATTTTCAAGCTTCAAATCCGGCAGAAATTCATCATTGGATGAATAAATATCCAGCATACTTAACATTTTTTTGTCAACTTCGATGAAAACCCAGTATTCTTTATTGTTATAGCTAATTTCTCTTTTGTATTTTTTTTTAAAAACCACCTGAAATAATTTAACGATTCTTCTTAGAAGAGGTAATCGATTCTTCCGAAATTCCAAAACATATTTATTTTTTTTCAAATGAAGATTACCATACAAACGAAATGATACCTTAAGGGCAGTAAGCATACAGCATCGATTTTCTGGTTGGTAATTTTTAAGCTCCTCCTTAAGCAGTTTATTCTTCTTCATTTCGCTTTATTTCCTTCCTTATTTTCTTTATTAAATCCTTTGTCAGCTTCATAGGAGTATTGTACCCCTTCTCCTTAGCATATTCATTTTTGGCAATTACTTCAATTATTGTTCCGATATTTTTTCCGGGAGATATAGGTATAGTATACATAGGAATATCTATTCCTAAAACCCTATATGTTTCTCTATCTACTCCCAATCTGGTAAAATGTTTCTTTTTGTCAAACAGAACCAGATTAACCACGAGATCTATTTTTTTCTCATCGGCAACTGCTCTCAACCCAAAAAAATCTTTTATATCTATTATTCCCAGCCCTCTAATTTCAAGATAATTATCGGACATGGAGGCTGAGGTCCCGATCAGATTGCTCCCGATCCTTTTTATCTCAACAATATCATCTGCTACTAATCTATGATTTTTGCTAACAAGCTCCAAAGCGCACTCGCTCTTCCCTATGCCGCTTTTGCCAATAATTAATATTCCCTGCTCGGCTACATCCACCAGAACACCGTAAACGGTTTCTCTTTTACCTAAAAGATCATCCAGTGCATTTATAGCGGAATAAACTATATCATTAGAGCTATTGTTAATAAGAAATATTGCAATTCCCTCTTTTCTTATTATATTTAATTCTTTTTTATTATACCCATTTCTTTTTTCTATTAACAAAACTTTAATATCATTTTTCTTAAATCTTTTTACTATCTTATCTTTTTTTACAGATTTTAACTCTATAAAATATTTAAAATCCTCCGAGCTTAGAAAGACGGCATCTGTAGAAGGTTTGTTTTTTTTAAATTTCATGGCAAAATCCGAAAAAAAGCCCAGTCGGGGATTTGATAGTGATTCTTTCAGCAGCTTTTCATCCCCGACAAAATCCAAATCAAGCTTTTTATTTTTTAATTTTAATAAGAACTCATGCAAAATTGGAACCTTTTTTTTGCCCATATTAAAATTTAGGGTCTATTAAACCGAAATCCCCATCCTTCCTTTGATAAATAACATTCACTCTTTCAGCATTGTTATTATAAAAAACCAAAAAATCATTATCAACCAGCTCAAGTTGCATAGCAGCCTCTTCAACTGTCATCGGTTTTTTAACATATCTATCAACCATTACAATATGATGTCCTTCTTCTGTTTGAACACCTTCATCTCTTTTTTCCATATATTCCCTTGTAAATTGAGTTTTATCAAAATGTCTCTTCTTATCTATCATTTTTTCTTTAAGTTTTTTCAATTTTCTTTTTAAATGATCAACCGCCTGATCCATAGATTTATACATATCATCAGATACATCATCAACATGGAGAGTACTTCCTGCTGTCTGCAATGTTACCTCTGCAATTTTCCTTTCCTTTTCTACAATTAATATAACATGTGCTGAAATTATTTTTTCATAATATTTTTCCAGCCCCTCAATTTCACTTCGTATATAATTCCTAATTGCATCAGTTATCTGTATGTTTTTACCTGTTATTGCAATATTATCAATACTCATACTATCTCCTTTCCTTTCTTACTTAGTTTTCTTATAATATTCATGAGCCATATATGAACTTCTCACAAGTGGACCTGCTATTATATCTATTCCCCTTTTTTTACCATAAATTTCATATCCTTTATAGGTTTCGGGGGTTACATATTCCTTAACAGGATAATTCTTATCCGTAGGTTGAATATACTGCCCTATAGTTAAAATATCACATTTGACACCGATTAAATCATCTATTACTTTTTTCACTTCTTCTTTTTTTTCTCCAAGCCCCACCATTATTCCACTTTTAGTTACAATTTTATTATTAATCTTTTTTATCTTTTCCAACACAGCCAGAGAGCGTTTATAAACTGCCTGGGGTCTTATTTTGCTATAATATTTCTCAACAGTTTCCAGATTGTGATTATATACATCTGGATTACTGCTTACAACCATGTCGATTAATTTATCTCTGTTATTAAAATCAGGGGTCAAAACCTCTACTTTTATATTCTCATCATAATCTTTTATTAACTTAACTGTTTTTGCAAATATATCTGCTCCTTCTAGCTCTAAATCATCTCTGGTAACAGAAGTTAATACAACATATTTTAACTTCATCTTTTTTATCGCTTCAAGAATATTATAGGGTTCCCTATTGTCTTTTTTTACGGGCTCACCGCTGTTTATAGCACAAAAACCACAATTTCTTGTACATGTATCACCTAACAAAAGAAAGGTAGCTGTGCCTTTTGAAAAGCATTCTCCCCTATTAGGACACCTAGCATGCTGACAAACTGTATTTAGATTTTGATTCCTGATAATATCTTCTACCTCTGTTGAACTTCTTTTATCTTTTAATGTTTCAAGAAACCATTCTGGAATATTTTTATTTTTAAACAATATGAACAGCCTTTCCAAGCGCTTTTTCAGCTGCTTCCATCACACTTTCTCCAAGTGTGGGATGTGCGTGTACTGTATCTGCTACATCCTCAAGACTCAGTCCATTTTTTATGGCCAGGGCTCCCTCATGAATTAAATCAGAGGCATGAGGACCAATTATTTTCATACCTGCAACTTTATTATTTTCATCTGCCACAATTTTGACAAAGCCTTCGGCCTCATCTGCCCCCAGTGCTTTACCGTTAGCCCTAAACGGAAATTTCCCTATAACTGGATTATCCATTTCTTTTTCATCTTTTCCAACATATGCAATTTCGGGATTTGTAAAGATTGTCCAGGGAATACTACTATAATCTAGGGTTTTAGTTTTTCCGCTAATATTTTCAACAGCTACCATCCCCTCTTTTGAAGCAACATGAGCAAGCTGGGGAGAAGAAACAATGTCACCTATTGCATAAATATTATCTGCTGCTCTCATTCTTTCATCTACTTGAACAAAGCCATCATCATCGATATTAACATCAACATTTTCAATTCCTATATTATCGAGCACGGGTCTTCTTCCAATAGAGAGAAGCATTTTTTCAGCTGAAAGGATTTTTTTATTATCAAGTATAACCTTTTTCCCCTCAACCCTATCTACTTTTCTACCCGTAAACAATTTGACACCTTTTCTTTTTAAAAGTTTCTCCATTCTTTTGGTTATATCTTTTCCAATAAAGGGCAGTATAGTATCTTCCATTTCCACAAGATTCACTTCCACACCAAAATCTGCCCAAATACTTGCAAACTCACAGCCAACAACACCTGCTCCTACTATTATTACACTTTCAATCTTTTTTTTCAAATCCAGGGCCTGTGAACTATCAATTGTAAAATCTTTTGAATAAAATGATTTGGGAATTATAGGCTGCGAACCGGTTGCAATTATAATATTTTTTGCCTTTAATTTTTCATCCCCAACCCTAACAGTATTTCTATCAACTATAAACCCTTTTTGGTTAACAAATTCGATATTTCTTCTATTAAAAATAAATTCTATCCCTTTGACCATTCTATTAACAACTCTATTTTTTCTTTTAACAAGAGCTTCAAAATCTATCTCTGGATTAGAGGTGTTTTTAATTCCGAATTTTTTTGCTTTTTTTATCTTTTCCATAAGATTAGAGCTTGCAACATAGGTTTTTGTAGGAATGCACCCTACATTCAAACATGTTCCCCCTAGCTTGTTCTTTTCAATTACAGTCACATCTAAACCAAGCTGAGCTGCTCTAATTGCAGCAACATATCCGCCAGGGCCTCCACCTAAAATTATAACATCCTTCATATTTTTCTCTCCCTCCTTGATGGTATACCAATTTTTTTTCTATACTTGGATACAGTTCTTCTTTTAATATCAATACCCTTATTTTGTAACTCTTCTGATATTTGAGAATCCGAATAGGGGTTCTTCTTGTCTTCATTATCAACTATATTTTTAATCGTTAGATAGATAAGAATTCTTGATTTTTCATTTGCAGATTTTGGGAAAAATATTGCCATAGGAAAAATGCCGAAATCTGTTTGTACATACTTATTCTGCACTGTTCTGGCTATAGTAGATGGGTGGTATTCGAGATCTTCTGCCACCTTGGTTCTCGTAAGTGGTTTTAAGTATTTTGGTCCTTTTTCAAAAAAACTCTTCTGATATTCCAGCAAATATTTTGCCAGCTTTTTTAATGTTTCTCTCCTGCTTTCCAGGGATTGTTTGATATATTTATATCTTTTATAATATTTCTTCAAAAAATTTTTTTCACTTTTTTTTAATTTATCTTTTTTCTTCATAATATTAAGGTACCTTTTATTTACAGAAAAAAAAGTGTTGTATTTATCACTAACTTCTATCCGAAAATCATTATCTTTAGTTCTTTTTATAATCACATCGGGCTGTATATATTCGATACTATCATCTTCCAGAGCATATCCCGGTTTGTTAGAAAGAGATTTCAATAAAGATTTATAATACTCATATTTATCTTTCTCTATATTTTCTTTTTTAAGTACTTTATCAAGACGACCATTTTTTATATCTTCTGCATAATTAGTAACTATTTCCAAAAGTTGTTTAATTTCAACACCTTTGGATTTAAGCTGCCACTTATAACTTTCAGCCAGATTTCTTGCTCCTATACCGTCCGACAAAAACAAAAAGTCTTCGAGATAATCAACAAACTCATCTTTAGATAAATCATTTTCCTCCTGAATAGACTTTTCTTCTTCAAGAAAACCTTCCTCGTTTATACTATAGAGGATGTCCTCCAGTATCTTTTTCTCTTTTTTAGCAAACTTAGATAATTTAATCTCTTCAAGCAAATTGCTTCTCCAGTTATCCGGACCGGTATAATTTTCAACTAAAAAGCTATTATCATTTTTTTTAATCTGGCTCTTTCCGGATAAATTACCGGAACCCTCGTATTCTTCAAGAATTTCTTCAAGTTCCTCACTTTCTTCTGTTTCCTGGACTTCTCTTTCTGTCCCAAGCTCCAAAAATGGGTTTACTTCCATTTCGCTGTGAAGGTACTGCCTTAACTGAAGTTCGTTTTTAACCAATATATTTAAGCTAATTTTTTGACTTAATGACAATTTTTGAGTTAAATTAGTCTCTAATCTTATTTCATTGTTCATAATTTAAATTTCTCTCCCAAATATACCTTTTTTGCCACTTTGTTTTTAATTAATTTATCAGGAGTACCGTTTACAAGGATTTTTCCCTCACTCATTATATATGATCTATCAGTTATTTTAAGAGTCTCCCTTACATTGTGGTCGGTTATCAAAATACCCAGATCCATCTTTTTGAGATCTCTAACCATTTCCTGAATATCATTTACCGCAATTGGATCTATACCTGCAAAAGGTTCATCAAGTAGAAGAAACGAGGGTTTAGTAATTAAAGCCCTTGCTATCTCAACCCGTCTTCTTTCTCCACCAGACAGCGAATACCCCTTATTCTCTTTTACATGATCAATCTTGAACAACTCAAGCAATTTATCTTTCTCTTTTTTTATTTTATTTTCATCATCATACATATTTTCAAGAATAGCTTTTAGATTTTCTTCAACAGTCATATCACGAAAAATGGACGGCTCCTGTGGGAGATAGCTGATCCCTTTTCTGCATCTTTTATACATAGGATAATCAGTTATATTTTCATCATTGAGAAAAATACTTCCTCCATTAGGCTTTATTATCCCAACTATCATATAAAAGGATGTGGTCTTTCCCGCTCCATTGGGACCAAGAAGCCCCACGACTTCTCCCTTCTTTACCTCGATACTCACATCAGCAACCACAGTTCTTTTATTATATATTTTTCTTAAATTGATAGCCTTTAATGCTTTTTTATTCTGCGTCATCATCCTCTTTCTTTTCGCTTTCCTTAAAAAAGTATATTCCTTCAACCCTTCCTTTAATAATAACATCATTTATGTTATCGTCAATAAAATTAACCTTCATCAAATGGCCGTTTATTGTGTTCTTCTCACCTTCTTTTTTTATATATCCCCTCACATCGCCCTCCAGTATAGCTTCATCTATCTTATTGTTTTCTTTGAATAATATTCTTATGTAATCACTGTTAATCTCTATTTTATCCTCTCCTCTGCTCCAGTATAAATCTCCATGATTATTTACTGTTATTTCATCAAGCTGGTCATTTTTAAATTTAATTAATATTTCATCTCCTCCAAGAAAATTATTTTCAAATCCTATATAGGGCAACCCAAACAACCTAACTCTTTTATCGATTATATTATATATTAACTTATCAGCCAGCCCAAAATAATCCTTACTTTCAAAAAAAACATTTTCTTCTATTTCCAGAATAGAGTTTTTTAAATCATAAATTGATCTTTTTCCTTTGAGTGAAAGATCTTTTTGTAAAATTCTTTTTAATCCTTCACTTTTTAAAATTTCTTTTTTGGTGTCAAAACTTGCTGATTTAGATGCTATTTCAGCCCCTTCCTCCTTGATAAGAACTTCCTCAAACATCTCAATTAGGTTTTTCCCGGGAGTATAAATAATCTTTTCGGCAGAATAAAAGTTTGTTTTATTTTCTATTTTTACATTCCCAACAAAATAATAAATATTTTCATTTTCTTTTATTTGGACTTTGGTTTTATCTGCGTTTAATAATTTCCAATCTCCCTCAAGATCGACAGAATATAATTTGGTCAAAAGAAGTATAATAAAAACAAATAGGAATATTTTATTATTTTTTACCATATGTTTCTTTAATCACTATTTCATTCATAGCTAAATCAGCTACCATACCTTTGCCATTAATTTCTGAATTTTCTTTAACAATTTTAACCGTGGATTCTGTATATATTTGTTCTTTTTCAGAATTATAGTTTAGAATATCGGTATATAGTTTGGTTTTATTTTGCTTATTCACAAGCCTGACATTCCCATTTAAAACTACATTATTGGTTGTCAAATTTGCCGTTCCTTCTTCGGAAACAACTTCAACCATTAATTTTTCCTCTGAATCATATAAAAAAAGTTTAACATCCTCCCCGTGTACTTTTTTAACCTCTTCTTCTTTTTGAGTTAAAGTTTTTACCTGCATTTTCCATTCAAGCCTTCCCTGTTTGGTAGCCTGTATTTCCATTCCCTTTTCAAATAACTGACCCGGTTCGGGAGCCTCCTGTTTCTGTTCAGCTTCTTTTTTACATGAAGGAACTAATAAAACTATCATAGCAAATATAAACAAAATTCTTTTCATTTAATATTTTATTCCTTTCTAAAACATTAATACATTTATTCCGGCACGCAGCATCAATCCTGAAGAATCAAGAGTTGTAAAGTAATTTTCATTTTCCTTTTCAAAATTAGCTCTATTATAAATAATCTCTATAATTAAATTTGATTTTGAACCTATTCTGTACAAAATTCCCCCGCCAAGCTGCCAGACAAACCCGGTATATGTCAGGGAGTCTTTTTGATTTTCGTTAGAAATATCTGTTCCTTCAAAGGAAACATGGGTTAATCCAAATCCTACTCCTCCAATACCATAAGGTTTAAATCTATACCCCTGCATTGGAAATTTTATTTTAAACTTGCCTGTTATAGGGATGTGATAGCCGGTCCATTCACTTAATTCCTGGAATTCTTCCTGCTTAATTCCCATATCCTCTATTTCTCCCGTTTTGGTAATATTTCTTATATTTCTATAGTACAGGTCCCCCCCGATTAAAAGAGAAACATTTTCATCTATGACATATCCATAATCCGCTCCCCAGACTACCCCCGATTTTAACTCTGAAGGCATGTAATAACCAACTTTAAAACTGAAGGAATTAGAAGTGGAAAAAGCAACCGTACTAAAAACAAAAATAAGCAAAAATAAAAAGATAGTTTTTTTCATAATTTAAATCCTCCTCTTTTAAAGCAATTATAAATTTATTTTAGTAAATTTTCAAGATTATAATTCAAAGCCTCACTATTTTAAAAAAGATATTATATATTCACCAGCTTTAAATATATAAATCAGACAAATTTATAATTAATATTTTACAAATAGCCTGGTGATAGGGATACTCCTCCCCAGATCATTTATCTCTTATACTGGCATGACAATAAAATAACTTAACTGAAATTTATTCCAGAATCTTTTTTATTTTTAATTGTCATTTTAAATTGCTTTTGTTCACAGGACTCTATTTTGATTTATAACAAGAAAGCAAAAATTCCTGTTAAATAAATCCACTACTCTAAACCTAACAATGGTATTTATTTTTTTGTTAATTTTATATTTTACTAGCTCTTTTGTATTATTAAACATTCTCAATAGAATAATAAAATATTTTTGTTAATTATCATTCTTAATTTAATCAATGTAAGAGGTCAGCGACTGTTTTTTTT
>VSIX01000137.1 GCA_008086245.1 Candidatus Mcinerneyibacterium aminivorans | reverse complement strand
TATAATTTAGTCCCATGCATCACCAAAGGGTTCTTCTAATTCAACATCATATTTTTCTTCATAATACTGTTCTGCTGCTTCCTCAGTAATTTCATCCCATAAAGCTAGTGCCCATCCACCATTAACAGTTCTAAGTTCATTATCTTTCAACTCTCTCATATAAATTTTCTCCTTCCAATCTTAAAAGATTAAAACTTCAATCCACATCTCATCCCGTACGGAAAAAGCATATATATGCAAAATCTTATCCCCCGATAAGATTTCATAACTTATTTATACCCAATCAGAAGTATATGTCAAGAAACAATTTTAACCCCTGGTGGTCTGGAAATTCAGCAGAGCTGAATTTCGATTGTCGATTATCGATGGATGATTACCAATTAAATAAAATTTTGAATAAAAGTTTTTTCTCATTTCGAAAATTGAGTAAGCAATTTTAAACACACACTCACACAGACACAAACACATTTTTTATTCAGAAAACAGAATCCAGAATACCGATAACAACATAATTTCTATCCTTTTTGTATTACATTTAATCTGTGAAAATTAGTTTAATTCGTTGTTAATACATTTTTTTAAGTATTTTATAAATTACTTAAATTATATTTCACTTCTTCTCAATTTTATCAATTACTCTTGAAAATATACCAATATTTAAACCGATGCCAAGCAAAACAAAGATGTTTTGGACTAAATTAAATCAATCTGTTCTTTAACTGGAATATAAATGCAAAAAATACCAAATCTAAAAACAATTATAAGATTAAGTTTCTTTTCTAGTTTGCTCCTTATCCATTTAAGAAATTTTTCATCAACAACCTGCTTTATTTTATTAATATTTTACCTAAAACAAATACAATTGTGTTATGTAAGGCATGCAGCAGAGAGACATATAGTATCGGATACTTTTCATCTTTCTTAAGATCTATATAGACATATGCTAATATTATTCCTACAAAAAACATCGAAATAATTCTTGGAATATTATACCAATGATACAATCCAAAAATGAAAGCCGAAATTAAAATTAGTAAAATATTTTTTCCTTTAAAAAACTTATTCTTACTTAAAAGAGAAATTATTCCATGCTGAAATATAAATGTTTCAAATAGAGGAATAAATGTAATTGCTATAAAGAAATAGAAATAACCTTTAGCTGCCGGGTTATCAATCTCCGGCAAATCAAAAAATACTGAATAAATCAAAATCGGAATTATCTTTACAATGAATCCTATAACTAAAAATATAATAATATAAAGTAGAATATTAGAATTTTTTATTTTATTTTTAAAATTTATTATTTCTTCCATATTAGATTTTCTCCTTTTAAAATATTTTAATAAACCAAAATCGATTTTAAAGGGGAATATCGAATATTCCCCTTTTATCAATTTTAATGTGGTGTACTAACAGAGTCCCATGTATGATCATACTCTGAAGCTTCCTTAATAATAGCATCTGCCAAATGTCCTAAACCCCATCCTATTATACCATATACAACAGGATTTTTCCCACCTTCAACACTTCTCAATTCATTCTCGTTTAATTCTCTCATAAAATTACTCCTTCCAATCTTAAAAAGATTAAAACGTCAATCCACATCTTATCCCAATATTGGAATTTAAAATATACACGTGTATTAAATCCTCCCCCTTAGAAGGATTTATACTATTTGTACATGATTGATATTAGCTGTCAAGTTTTTAATTTCGGGTTTGGTGATTTTGCTACATAACCCGGTGGTATGAGCACATAACCTGGATAAGAAATTCAGCAGAGCTGAATTTCGATTGTCGATT
>VSIX01000136.1 GCA_008086245.1 Candidatus Mcinerneyibacterium aminivorans | reverse complement strand
GAAAATATTGTGGATTTACCAACATTTGGAAGACCTATAATACCGCAGTTAAGGGACATATTACCTCCTATTAGTTTCTTTTACTCTTATTATTATCATTTTTTGCAGATTTGTCAAAATATAAAAATCTCTACTGAATTTTTCAACATATATCGAATAAACTTTGAATGAAATTTCTTTGAAGAATAAATACAAAAACCAAAATTCAGACTACATAACACCCTAATACGTCAGGATAGTTTGTACTTCAAAAAATAATTTACAAATAATAAAAATACCTGACGCTGATGGACGCGGATTACCGCTGATTTTAAGTATTTCCTTTCAAGTACCCCAATTACATAAAATAAATAAGATTTCAGATTAATCTAAAATCTTAAATTAATAAAAAGTCAAAAATGAAAATAACTTATCATTTTTGATTTTTATTATATTTCATATGCTTTATTTTCAAAAGCATTAATTTATTTTATGTAATTTTTTAAAAGCAGCTATAAAATTACTATCTAAGTATTAATGTTTTAAAATAGAAAAGTAATTAATTTATTGATTAAAAAATCACTAATTTACCAAAATATCTTCTTTAGATAAAAAGGTATTATTAATTACACATATTTTTCCGAGTTTTTATGTAAAGAAAATATTTTAAGAAATAAATTCATATAATGAATTTATTAAGTACTTTTCTATTTTAGAAACTTTTATGAGTAGCATCGGCGAGTAAACTTATAATCCGCGTTAATAATGAAATTTTAATTTCATTATTATCCGCGTAAATCTGTGTCTGTATTTTGTTTTTTTAATTAAAAGTACAAACTATCCTGAAATATACCGCAGATAACAGAATACATAAATCTTAACAGAAATTTAACACTAAAATATTTGACAGGATAAATTAAAATGATACTATTTAGGTAACTACCGAATTAGATTATAATAATAAGGAGGTCTTATGTCTAAAGAAAATAAAGGTATCAGTTTTTTTGAAAAATATTTATCAATTTGGGTTGCCCTGTGTATCGTAACTGGAATTTTGATAGGAAAATATCTTCCTTTCATCCCCTCTTTTCTCAGTAAGCTTGAGTATGCTCATGTATCTATTCCTATAGCAATTCTTATATGGCTTATGATTTATCCAATGATGCTAAAAATTGATTTTGGAAGTATTTTTCATAATGCAAAAAAACCTAAGGGCCTGACAATTACCCTTATAACCAACTGGGTAATAAAACCCTTTACAATGTATGGATTTGCATATTTATTTTTTAAAATAATTTTTTCAAATTTTATCTCTCCCGAATTATCTACAGAATATATTGCAGGTGCAGTTCTTCTTGGAGCGGCTCCATGTACTGCAATGGTTTTTGTTTGGAGCTATCTTACGAGAGGAAATCCAGAATATACCTTAATGCAGGTTGCTGTAAATGATATTATAATACTCTTTTTATATACACCAATAGTTGCTTTTCTGCTCGGGATATCAAATATCGAGATACCCTATAATACATTGATACTATCTGTAGTTTTATTTGTAGTAATTCCTCTAATATCAGGGTTTATAACAAGAAAACATATTATCAGGAAAAAAGGCAAAGAATATTTTAATAATATTTTTCTTAAAAAGTTTGATAATATAACAGTTGGAGGTCTTCTTCTAACACTTATTATCATTTTTACATTTCAGGGAGACATAATTTTAAAAAATCCAGTCCATATTTTCCTTATAGCGATACCTCTCAGTATACAAACCCTTTTTATTTTCGGCATAGCTTATTTAGCCGGTTACCTATGGAATGTTAAACATAATGTAGCTGCCCCTGGAGGTATGATAGGAGCAAGTAATTTCTTTGAACTGGCAGTAGCAGTTGCAATATCTCTTTTCGGATTACAATCAGGAGCAACACTTGCAGCAGTTGTGGGAGTATTAGTCGAAGTTCCACTTATGCTCAGCCTGGTAAAAATTGCTAATAAAACCAAAACCTGGTTTGAAAAAAGAAATCTTGAAAATTAATTATTTAATATTAACCTTATTAAATAGGAGGATTATGAAAAAAAAGACAGTTTTATTTATATGCACACATAATTCGGCAAGGAGTCAAATGGCAGAGGGTTTGGTTAATAATATTTATAATGACAAACTCAAAGCATACAGCGCTGGAACAGAAAAAACACAGGTAAAAAAATTAGCTATAGATGCTATGAAGGAAATTAATATCGATATTTCAGACCAGCGTTCAAAAACTATAGAAATTTTTAAAAACAAAAAATTTGATTACGTGGTTACTGTATGTGATAACGCTAAAAATAATTGCCCATTTTTCCCTGGAGCTAAAAGATACTTCCATGCATCCTTTGAAGACCCCTCAGAAGTTAATGGAAGCTATAAAAATAAACTTGATGCCTTCATAAAAACTAGAAATAAAATTAATAAATGGATTAAAAAAAATCTAATGAAATGAAGGAGGAAAAATGAAAGTTCAAATTCTTGGAACTGGCTGTTCGAGATGTAAGAAGTTAATTAAAAATGCTGAAAAAGCTGCTGAGAAAATATCCGAAAAAATTGAAGAAGAAATAACTATTGAAAAAATTGATGACCTAACAGAAATTGCAGGAATGGGTGTCATGACAACTCCAGGATTCGCCATTAATGGTGAAATAGTAGAAAGCGGTAAAGTATTGAGCAAAGACAGAATTATTGAGCTAATTGAAAATTATAAATCCGATGAAATTAGATAATTAACTAAAAGAGGAAATGAATTGTATAAGCTGTTTAAAACGCTGGGTTCTAAGTCCAGATTAAGAATACTAAAAATGCTGTTGATACGCAAATACTGCGTGTGTGAAATATCCGGAATACTTAATTTATCAGATTCTACAATCTCCGAACACCTTAAAAAACTAAAAAAAATGAATCTTATCAGGGAACAAAAGCAAAGCTACTGGAATTATTACTATATAAACCCCGAAATAAAAAGAGACAAAAACATGAAAAAATTACTAAATATAATTAAATCGTTAAATAACAGTATTTACCAAAAAGATAGAAAGAAGATTAAAAATCATGTGATAAAGTGCAATAATATCAATAAAGGCGGTAATAAATGAAAAAGAAAGCATGTGTGAATAAATTATCAGATGATAAAGTAATATTATCAATTTATGAGGAAGATAAATGTGAAAGCTGCGGATTATGCGGAGGAGAACAAACAATATCTCTTAAAAAGGAATATTTTCAATCAGAGATTCAGAAAGGAGATTTTGTAGAAATTGAATATAAATTAAACAAAACCTTTGCTGCATTTCTAGTGTTTTTTCTACCATTAATTTTTATGATAGTTGGATACATCATTTTTAATACTGTATTTTTACTTGGAGAAAATTTATCGATTTTAGGATCTGTTGCAGGACTAATTTTAAGTGCCGGAGTAATTAAAATTTTTGATATAAAAAATAGAAATAAGGGAAAACCCGAAATTAAGTTAATAAGAAGGCAGAAATAACTGCCTTCTTATGACATTTTAGTCCCAGTCTTATAGACCCAATATATCCAGAATAAAAGCATATTCAAAAGCTATATCTTTATAATAATCATATCTTCCAGAAGCACCCATATGTCCCGATCCCATATTTATTTTTAGATACAGTCGGGAATCTCCTTTTTTATAATCTCTCAATTTAGCAACATACTTTGTAGGCTCCCAGTACTGAACTCTGGTATCATTTAATCCACCTGTAACCAGCATATGTGGATATTTTTGACTTTTTATATTATCATAGGGCGAATAAGATAACATATACTTAAAATTCTTTTCTTTTTCAGGATTCCCCCATTCTTCATACTCAACGACTGTTAGAGGAAGAGAAGCATCAAGCATGGTATTAATTAAATCTACAAATGGCACACTCAAAACTGCACCCTGGAACAGTTCAGGGCGCATGTTTAATACAGCTCCTATTAATAACCCACCGGCACTTCCACCTGTAATTACGAGATTATCTCTGGATGTATAATTATTATAAATTAGACTTTCAGAGCATGAAATAAAATCTTTAAAACTATTTTTCTTATTTAACAATTTGCCTTCTTCATACCATTTTATACCCATGTCGGATCCACCTCTAACATGTGCTGTTGCATAGACAATTCCCCTATCGAGCATACTAATTCTTGAATATGAAAAATATGGATCCATGCTGCTGCCGTAAGCTCCGTATCCATGAAGCAAAAGAGGATTTTTATCCTTTAAATCAATATCTTTTTTATAAACTAAAGAAATGGGAACTCTGGTATTATCAAATGATTTTATGAAAATTCTTTTAGATTCATAATCGGACTTATCATAACCTTTAACATTATACTTTTTTCTCATATTTAGAATTTTTTTATTCATATCATAATCATAAACTGTTTTAGGAGTTAAATATGAGGTATATGTCAATCTCAATTTATCAGTTTTAAAATTGTAATTACTTCCCAGCCAAAAATTGTAGAGTTTTTCAGGAAAATTAATTTTATGAATCTTTTTACTTTTAATATTTAAAACGCTCAAGTTTTTATAACTATTCCTTCTTCTGGATAAAACCATAAAATCTTTAAAAACCATTATATCTTCTATATAGGTATTTTTTTTATGGGGAATAAAAGTTTTCCAGTTTTTTTCATCGTGTTTTTTCACAGGAGTTCTCATTACTTTGAAATTAAGAGCATTTTTATTGGTAAGGATATAAAAATATTTCCCGTTATGATAGGGATAATATTCAACCCCTTTTTCTCTTTTTTTTATTAATTTAAATTCATCTTCAGGACTATCTGCATTTATAAAATACATTTCTGAAGTGGTCTTACTTGCTGTCCCCATGAAAATATACTTATCACTTTTTGACTTGGATACCCACATCTAGAATTTTTCATCATTTTCTTTATACAGTAAAGGATCCTTTTCTCTTTTCTGATTCAATCTGTGTTTGTATAATTTATTTGGTCTATTTGCACTATTTTGTACAGTGTAGAAAAATGTTTTATTATCATTGGCCCAGACAAAATCATCTATATTATCAATCCTATCATCAAGAATCTCACCTGTTTCAAGGTTTTTAATTCTCAAATTATATCTTTCGGATCCTTTAGTATCATAGCTAAAAGCCAGCAGGTTATGATTTGGACTTATTTTAAAAACTCCAAGATCATAATAATCGTAATCTTCTGCCAGTTTATTAACATTCAGGATAACCTCTTCTTCTGCATCCAGTGAACCCTTTTTTCTGCAGTAAATTTTATACTGTTTATCCTTTTCTGTTCTTGTATAGTAATAAAAATTTCCGTGTTTTTCCGGAACTGTTAAATCAGTTTCATCGATTCTTTTTATTGTTTCATCATAAATTTCCTGCTGAAGTTTTTCTGTATGCTTCATTTTATTTTCAGTATATTTATTTTCCTTTTTTATATAATCAATCACTTCTTTTTTATCTTTATTTTTCAGCCAGTGATAGTTATCAACAAGTTTATGCCCGTGGATTTCAGTTACATGTTTTTTCTTTTTTGCATCGGGAGGCTTTATTCTATCAGCTGACTTAGAAAATGTATAAATAAAAGTAAAAATCAAAATCAATATTAGAATTTTTCTCATAATTCCTCCGTTATATTTTTTTTATCCATACTTTTCTTGTTCTGGGACCATCATATTCACATAAGAATATTTTCTGCCATGTACCCAGCTGGATTTGTCCATTTTCAATAATAATATTTTCAGAACTTCCAACAAGCGAAGTTTTGATATGAGCAGCAGAATTTCCTTCCCGATGTTTATAATTATCATTCCAGGGAATTACTTTATCCAGCTCTTTCATAATATCTTTCTGTACCGATGGATCAGCACCTTCATTTATTGTGACTGCACAGGTAGTATGCGGTACATATACAGTTACCACCCCATTATCAATTTTCAGATCATCGACAATCCTCTGAATTTTGGAAGTGATATCAACCATATCGCTTCTTGAAGAAGTAGAAATATTAATAGTTTTCATAATGACCTCCTCTTATTACATCTTTAAGAAATTATAAATTAATGATTAATAAAAATCAATAATATTGATTTTTGAAATTTGTATAGACTTATTTAGTTTATTCCATTTTCCCTATTTTATTCTTTTCTACAGGTAGAAGTCTATTCATTAAAGTACCGGTAGCTGGGATAAGCTATCAGGATGAGTAACAACTTTGATTTTCTATAAAAAAATATTATCCAAAAAATTATTTTAAATTGCAGACAGCTGAATCATAATTATCTATTAGAAGATTTAAAATCATTATACTTCATTTTTAAATTATCTAAATTTTTATAAATGTTTTCATTAAAACTCTTTGCCCTTTCAATTTTTTTACAGTTTCGATAATCACATATAGCACAATATTTAATATTTTTATTAATAGCACATTTTCTTATATTGCATGTCTCACAATATTTATATATGTTATTTGCCTTGCACCCATCGCATCGAATCTCTTCTATTGTTAATTCTTCTCCATTAATTTTCTCAAGAGTAGTTTTTATCTTCTTTAACTTTTCAATATTATTTTCTTTGGTATTGATAAATATTTTACATCCTGAACAGTTAAACCCGCAGTAAGCAATATTTTCTAATTTCATAATGAATCCCCTACATAAATATAAAGATAAAATAGATTAAAACAAGAACAAATTAGTTTTACATAATTTTATGCTTGCATTTTTCTTATTATTCTATATTTTTATTTAGGAATAAGAAACAATTAAGGAAGTTTATGAAAGTAATTGATGAAAAAACAAAAGGTTTAATATTTGCATTTATCGCCCTTTTTCTGTGGGGAATTCACGGTCCTGCTGGAAGATATCTTGCACTAAAAGGTGTAAGCATGTATTTTGTAACGGTATCCAGGTTCTGGCTGGGCACACTGGTGTTTTTTTTATTTCTTCTTTTTAAGGGCAAACTAAAAATAAATTTTAAAAGAAAATGGAAGCTGGTACTCGGTCTTTCACTCATCGGATTATCTTTAAACTCAATTTTATATCATCTAACTCTTATATATCTTCCAGCTACACTGGTTATGATTCTGGAGAATTTATCTCCAGTTTTTGTGCTTCTCTTTTCTTTACTTCTTCACGAGATCAAACCAAAAATTAATGAGTTAATTACCCTAATCATGTCTTTTGGAGGGGTAATTTTAATAGTACTCGGGAAAGAGCATTTTGAAAATCTCCACGAGCTATTTTATGTGGGAATATTTCTTGGAATTTTAACAGGAATGACATTTGGTTTTTATGTATTCTTTTCTGCAGTTCTAGTGAAACCATATAAAGATGATCCGGATTCTATTATTCAATTTCTTTTTAAAATATTTTTGATTTCATCCATAATGCTTGCTCCAATTCTATTTTTCACAGCGGATAAATCACCATCAAATTTTAAAGAATGGTTCTGGTTAGCTGAAATGGGAATAGGCCAATCAGGATTGGCTTATCTTTTCTGGAATTATGCTTTATCGATTCTTCCTACAAATAAAACCTCAATTATGTTTCTTCTAACAATTCTATTTACAACAGTTAACGAGATCATATTTTTGGGATTAAAATTAAACTGGTATCTTGTTGTCGGTGGTTTATTAATTATCGTTTCGGGATATATTCTAACAAAAAAGACAAAAAAACAGACAATTCCCGTGGAATGACAAATTGCTATCGCAATTTTTAGATTAAGACTAAGATTGAGATTGAGAAAATGAACTTGTGGGTTATACCTTTTTAGAAATGATTGTAAATGTTGGTAATTTATAAAAATATACGAAATTAGCTATCCTGAGTTTTTCTCCAAACAAGATGTTTTTCGAAGAAAAAAAGTTTTCTTTTTGCTTTTGCAATGAATTAGTAATGAAAATTCCTGATGTAGCGAATATAATGAGCGGAATTCAGGAATCTTCTTATAGACATACAGGAAAATCAGCATAGCTGATTTTCATCGAATAACGAACTTCGAACAACAAATAACGAAAATCACGGCTTTAGCTAATTTATCAATCCTGTCTGGAGTGATTTTTAGTTCAGAAATCTTCTGAAAATGCATTTAAAATTATTAAACAGCAAATCATAGTCAATAATAAGGATGCTTGATTTGTCGTTATTGGTTAACTGTTGATCATTAATTGATATGAAAAAAATTATTTCTTTGAATTGATAAATCCCGGAGAATCCGGATTGTGCTTAAGTATGGCAGAAATATACGCTTAATTCAGAGAATAGAAATAATTTTATTCCATCCCGTCAGCAAGTATTTCGGCTGGTAATAGAACTATCCTTCCGATATTATCCTTTTCAAAATCTATATCTGCTTCTTTTAACACTTTTAAAAAATTTTCTGCTTTCTTTTTGGAATCAATAATAGAGGATATAATTTTACAGTATTCTGAATCCTCTCCCACATTCGGAATTAATCCTGTAAATAAAGGAACTCTTTGATTTAGATAATTATCCATATTAACTCCGTCTACAACCGTACCGTTTTCAATACCTGCAGTAGTTAATGCCAGCAACATATCATCTATAAAGTTTTCTTTATAAAGCTGAATTATTAAATAATACATAACTTACCCCTTATATTAATTTTCATTATCCTCTCCTGCTTTTTTTACTGCCATACCAGTAAGGAGCGGACCAACTATTTCTGTAATTATAGTAGTGAATAACAATATATTTATCACAACTTTAGCAAGCATTATCCCCGCATCACCATAATTTCCTCCACCAAAAGTTTTATTTACTATTATCGCAAGTGCCAGAGCAACTCCAACCTGAGGTATTAACCCAAATCCGACATATTTTTTTACAACTTTTGGGGCGTTACCTAAAATCGCACCCAATGTAGCACCGGAATATTTTCCACCCATTCGTAAAAGCGTATATAAAAGTCCCATTACTCCTACAACAGGTAGAAGTGTTATATCCAGTCTAGCTCCTGCAAGTATAAAAAACAATGCATAAAATACAGGAGAGATATTTGCAATAACTTTATGTGACCTCGTAGTAAAAGTACTATTTATATTTGAAATAGTTGCAGCGAAAGCCATTATTGTCAGCAGTTCGGATAAATCGAATTGTGTTGTTATTCCAAGCAGAAGAAGTATTGCTGCAGAAATTCTTATTACAAGTTTTTTCGGACCCCTGACATTTTTAAAGAGATGATTGAAAACAAGCCCCATTATTACCCCCAGTATGATAGAAAAGAATATTTCTTCCATCGGGGAAACCAGCATTCTTGAAATGGTTAGAGAAGAACCTTTTAATAGTGATTTAGCAGTAGTAGAAGCAAAGGCAAAAATAATTAAAGCAATACTATCATCAATACCAACTACTGCAAGAATAGTAGAAGTAAGAGGTCCTTTAGCATTATACTGATTTAAAACCATAACTGTAGCTGCAGGCGCTGTTGCAGATGCTACTGCTCCCAGGATAATAGCCTGATAAAATTTATCAGGGTGCAAAAGATACATACCTGTTGATACGAATATAAATGTAAATATAGCTTCAAAGAAAACAATAAAAAATATTGATTTACCCAATCTTTTAAAAGTTTTTCTTTTTAGTTCGGCTCCAATTGTAAATGCAATCGCCCCCAAAGCGATATCATTGATAACACTAACAGAAGATAAAAAATCAGAACCAAATAAACCAACCAGTGATTTGCCAAATATAATTCCAAAAACTACATATCCAGTAACGGTAGGCAAATTAAATTTTGAGGTTATTTTCTCTGCAATTATGGCTACTATTAAAACTAAAGATAAAAGCAATAAATTATTCATAAATTTGTTAGTATTTTATATACTTCTTCCCTATTTTTTGATTTTAATATTTTTTTTCTTTTCTTTGGACTTTTCAGTATTAAGGCTACTTTTGCCAGCAACTTAATATATTTCTCGTGAGAATCTTTATTTGCAACAATCATAACTACAAAGTTTACAGGTTCATCATCCAGTGATTTATAATCGATACCCTCTTTGGAAATACCTATTGCCATCTCGATATCATCAACATAATCTACATGAATATGTGGTATTCCAATACCAACACCTATTCCCGTACTCATGATGCTTTCTCTTTCCCAGATATCATTATATAATTTTTCTTCATTATTTATTTTATCCGATTTTGAAATAAGATCTATTAAATCATCAATAGCTTCTTTTTTTAAAACAATATCATCATAAAATATAATATTTTCTTCCTTAATATAATCACTTATTCGAATCATATATACCTCCCTGATCACTATATAAAAAAATAATATCACTACAAATTTTGAAGTCAAAGATTTTATTTTAAAATTATTAAATGTGGATTTATATAATTATATTTTTTATAATTTTATTAAAAGATATTTTAGATAACTTTATATAGTTAATTTAAAAGATTAAAAAATTCTTTAAATGATTCATAAGAAAAAAGGTTCAAAAGTTTTAAAAAAGCGTTCATACATTGAAAAATCTGTAAAGATCAGTATATAAAGAAAAATTAAACAATATATAAGCTAAAATCCCCGGCAGTACCGGGGATTTTTTTTATTTTACCACAAAATTTATAATTCTTTTTGGAACTACAATTGTCTTAACTATATCTTTTCCTTCGGTATATTTCTGTACCCTTTCGGATTTAAGTGCTAATTCTTTAATCTTTTCCTCATCGGCATCTACGGGTACTTCAATTTCATCTCTTACTTTTCCATTTATTTGAGCTGCTATAGTCACAGTTTCAGCTACCAGCTTATCTTCTTCATATTCAGGCCATTCAGATTGGAAAATTGAATATTCATTTCCAATTCTTTGCCAGAGTTCCTCACACATATGGGGTGCAAAAGGAGCAAAAAGCTGTATAAGTTTTTCAATAACTGTTTTAAGAAGTTCTTTATCATGATTTTTTCTCGGAAGTCTCTGAATGTATTTATAAATCTTATTATTAAGTTCCATAATCTTGCTAATTGCAGTATTAAATTTAAAATCCTCTGCATCCTCTGTAACATCTTTTATTGTTTTATGAAGCTTTCTTTCTAATTCATCGTTCCATTCTTCAGTCTTATCAGTAATTTCATATTCCTGAATATCCTCCTCAAAAATATTTTTAGCCCACTCTTCTTCAGTTACAAGTCTCCAAACTCTATTGAGGAATCTATCGGTTGCTTTAAGAGTATCATCATCCCATGCACCGCCTGTTTCGTAATCATAAGCAAACATAAGATATACTCTTAGAACATCTGCACCGTATTCATCAATATAATCATCGGGGTTTATTACATTTCCCTTTGATTTTGACATTTTTTTACCATCCGGTCCCAGAATAATTCCCTGGTGTCTTAGGCTTTTAAACGGTTCTTCAAAATCTATCATTCCAATATCATTTAAAGCCATTGTAAAAAATCTTGCATACATAAGATGCATTACTGCATGCTCTGCTCCTCCAACATATTTATCAACAGGAAGCCACCTGTTTGCCAGATCTTTATCAAAAGGCTTCTTATCATCCTGGGGATTCAAATATCTCAAAAAATACCAGGAGGAATCAACAAAAGTATCCATAGTATCGCATTCTCTAACTGCATCTTTTCCACACTTTGGACATTTAGTATATTTAAAATCAGGATGCTCTTTTAAAGGAGATTCTCCTGTAGGTTTAAAATCAACATCCATTGGAAGTTTAACAGGAAGGTCTTCTTCAGGAACGGGAACTTCACCGCAATCATCACAATAGATTATTGGAATCGGCGCTCCCCAGTATCTCTGACGGGATATAAGCCAATCTCTCAATTTATAATTGGTAGCAAAATTACCAAATCCCTCTTCTTCCATAACCTCTACTATTTTTTTCTTGAATTTTTCGGATTTCATTCCATCATATTTACCCGAATTCAGCATATATCCTTCTTCAGTATACGCTTCCACTAGTTCATCGGGGTCTTCATTTTTTTCAGGTTTTATAACCCTTCTTATGGGAAGATCAAACTTGCCTGCAAATTCAAAATCCCTTTCATCATGAGCAGGTACTGCCATTACTACACCTGTACCGTAACTCATAAGTACATAATCCGATACCCAAATCGGTATTTTTTCACCATTAATTGGGTTTACAGCATATTCCCCGGTAAATACTCCGGT
>VSIX01000135.1 GCA_008086245.1 Candidatus Mcinerneyibacterium aminivorans | reverse complement strand
GTTACAACTTTTATTCCAAACATGTTTAGTATGAGTCCCAGTATCAAAATAATTAGTAAAATAGCTTTTAAATAATCCTGGGATTTAAGGGTGCCCACTGTTAAAGGGTCTCTGCTTAAATATGCCGAAGCAGCAAAAAGCTCCTCTCCAATTAGGGTAAAATCACATGCTGCAATAAAAAAAGGAATTTGGGCAGTTTCATCAGTTCCGGCAATCTGTATAGCACCAATATCATTTGCCGTTTCTGCAAATATTAGAGACTCAGCATAAAATTTACCCAGAAGAAATACCGTTCCAGGTTTTTCTCTTTTGAACAAACCGCTTACCGCTCCTGCAAATGCAAACTGCTGATCTGTTAGAAAAAACACATCGTTATCATCAAATAGATCCACCCTCCCAGATGAAAGATAAGCTTCTTTTACAACATCCTGGGCAATACTCATAACAACAGGGTCCAGATTTGGAACTTTTAGTTTTATGCCAAACTGAGAGATTCTCTTAGTAACGGGTGATAAAATATTTAATGCAGCGAGTGTTGCTATTTCGGAAGCATATCCTATACCTGGGACATAATAGATAGGCCTTCCAAGTTCAGTAGCCCTGCCCACAGCATCATCTACAGCCTCAAGTCCGGGGATTTTTCTAACATGAAATAATTTTCCTTTCCTTGACTGGTTCGTAAAATAGATCAGAAAAAATAAAAATATCAAAACACCAATAACAGCCGTGCTCTTGCTGTAATAAAACCATTCGGATTTTGTTCTTACCTTTTTTTCAGCAAGAAGATTTAGTTTTGTACCTTTTTCATCTGTTTTGTACACCCTGGCTACTACATCACTATTTTTTTTAACTAGAACAGAATAGGACACTTTTTCCATATTATTTTTAATTCTAAATCTTGCAATAGGCGTAACACTGCTTTGAGCCGGATTGTATATTTCTAAAAGATAAAAGGGCAAATCAATTTCATCACTTAAAGGAATCATATCAACATTTATTTTTGTTCCATCATCCTCTTTTTCATCCTGCATAATTAAATTAATTTGTGGGGAATATTCCTTTCTTCCCTCATTACTATGCGGTTGCAGGGGAAAATTAAGATTAAAAAAAACAAATAACAAAATAATTATTAAACAGTATTTATATTTTCTCATATTATCCTCACAGACTGTTTTTAATCAAACCTATCCAGTCGGAAAAAATAAAATTCATTCTTCCTATGAATAAACTTATACGCGCCATAAATGTGTAACCAAAAGCGCCTCCGAAACCCAGCATTAAATATACAAGCGCAGGTGTTCTTGACGTTTTAATAATAAAATTATCATTTTTAAAGGAAAAGAAAAAATAAATTAAAACAATTATTACTCCAATGACTATAAGAGGTCCGTTTAGTGCTTTCAAAAGATTAGCATATGTTGGATTAGAAAAAAACACATTAAATAACTTAAAATTTAACATGGGTTCACCTGCTGGGTTGAGAATAGTTGCATGAAACTGTTTTGATACATAGGATATCCAGATAGGAACGATACTGTATCCTGCATAAAAACCAACCGTAATAGCTATCGGATATCTGCTTAACCAGCTTGTTTTTTCTGAGAATCTGGAGAAATAGAACATTCCCAGAACTCCTCCTATTATAAGCCAAAAAGCTAAGAGATACTTCCCATCACTAAAATTTCTTATTACTGGCTCAACCAGCTTCGGTATTATTATTTGATTCCAGGCCGACCCGATTGTATAACCAACTGTAACACCTATAAACAGGTGTTCGGCAACCTTATATAAAAAATTGTCCTTCCACAAAAATGAATATACCGTAAGACTAAGAATTACAGCAATTGTTGGCCAAAAAACTGTACTAATAAATCCCATTACACTACCTCGCTTTTGTTACTGTGGTTTTATTTGATTCTTTATTCTTAAAATAATATCCCAGATTTCCAAACAAAATTAAAATTATTACATAAATATGAGCTCCAAATTGAGAGGACATTCCTCTTCTTGCCTGGCTTCTTCGATTAATAGCGACCTGAATTTCTTCTGCTCCGAATTTGGGCTCAAAATATTTCTTATTAATCTGACTTGTATCAATATCTCTATATAAATCTGATAGATATACTTTTATATCCTTATTAATAATTTTGTTTTCCAGTCTTTCAACCATCTGTTCATATTCTGCGGCACCCTTTAATCCCGCAAGCATTCCCTGAAATTGTCCGGAGCTAACAAAAGGATAAAAATCAGCAGCACTAACAGCGGTTGTCCCGACCGATATTTCCTGGTCAAATAATGCATTGGCATACTGAAGCCAAAATAAAGGCATCGAGGTGCTTGTAATTGAAACAACAAGTCCAAGATTATCATAACTGTAATATTTACTTAAAAGCGGTATGGAATAAACATCATTACCGTAATAATCAGTATTAAATAAAGGTCTAAAATCAGACCCTGTAGATATCATATAGGCATCAACAGGATAGGCCAGCCCCAGAAAAACATAATCCTTACCGTATATAGCTTTATATTCCTTCGCTATTCTATTTAATCTCGTTTCGGCGATATCCAAATATGGAACATATGGAGCCCACACAAGAAGAGGAATTTCCCTTAAAAAAATATGTCTTAATACACTGTAAACCATTGGATCGTTTTCGGGAGTTGTACTCGGTCCATAATCAAAAGCAAATAAAATAGCCATTTCCGAATCGGCATTTTTTTGGTTGTATTTATAAATAGATTCTATCTTTTCATACATGGTTTTTGAAATATCCGTTTCATAGGTCTGCATTTCGCATTTGGCTAAAAATGGGACTACAACTACAATAAACATGCCAAGATAGATATAGGGTTTTCCAATTTGTAAAATTACATCATACCATTTTTTCTTCATAGCTATTCACCGCCAAGAAACGATCTTTCAATTCCAAGTATTATTTTTATTGATGTTGCCATCATACCCAGACCTATACCTATTTTAATTCCGCGCATAGCTGCAACTGTTGGAACAGACATTATCCACTGGGTTAACTCCCCAAAGACCATAAGCGGTCCAAAAGCAACCCTGCCAAGCATAACAATCCCCCCTGCAAAAAGAAGCAGAGTAGATAACCAGCTGCTTGCCTTAAAAGCTCTAAAAGCTGCGGATGTAATATAAAAAGCAAGCAGAGAAAATATTGTTGCATCAAGAGGAACATAGACATAATCAAATAAATTTTTATACAGAGCATTAAAAATTCCCGTTTCTGCCTTCATACCAAAAAGTGTGGCAACAGCCATTACAATTAGTGAAGAAAAAGTGATATAACTAAATATACGTTCTTCAGGTTTTTGTCTAATTTTTTTAAAATGATATTTTGTTAAACTTGCCACTCCAATAACTATTGCAAATCCAAATAAAATAGTCATCCACTGATTCTGAATATCCAGAAAACTTTTAAATGCAGGTACAAGCTGGAGAATAAACCCCATGATTCCAAAAACTATCGTACAAATAAGGGGCAATCTCCTTTTCCATAAGCTCATAAGAACCAACTCCTTTTGTTTTTTATCATGAAGTAATAATACTATAATTTCCCCTATTTAACAATTTAAATTGAATAATTTTTTTGTTTTTTAACGGGAATACCCTGACAATAATAAAATTATGAAAAAGTTTAGATTAGAAAAAATTAAATGAATTGCCGAATGAATCTATCTGATAAATATTTTTAAAATTAGAAAAGAAGAGGGAGTAAACCTCCCTCCTCTAAAATATTATTATCTCTGAAGAATATATTTGGTGATAATATCGATATCAAATATATTAAGTATTATACCAATAAACAATAGTACAATTAATATTGCTTTTAAATAGTCCTGTGCTTTCATTGTCCCAACAATCAATGGATCTCCGCTCAAATATCCAGAAGCTGCAAATAATTCTTCTCCGATTAAAGTATAATCACATGCCGCAATGAAAAAAGGAATCTGTGATACTGAATCTGTACCTGCTATCTGAATTGCTCCCACATCATTTGCAGTTTCTGCAAAAATTAATGATTCTGCATAAAATTTTCCAAGAAGAAATACAGCGCCCGGCTTTTCTCTTTTAAATAATCCACTAACAGCTCCTGCAAAAGCAAACTGCTGTCTTGTTAAAAAGAAGACATCATTGCTGTTAAATAAATCCGGTCTTCCTTCTGCCATATATCCTTCTTTTACAACATCCTGTGCTATACTCATAACAACCGGGTCTCTGTTAGGCACTTTCAATGGTGTAGCAAATTTAGCAACTTTTCTTGTTACCGGAGCAAGTATATTTAAGCTGGCAAGAGTAGCAATACGGCTTGTAGTTCCTATACCGGGTATATAATAGATCGGTTTTCCCAATTCTGTTGCTCTACCAACTGCGTTATCAAGTTCTTCTAATCCCGGAATTTTTCGAATAAAAAATTCCACTCCTCTTCTTGCCTGTTTAATAAAAATATAGACAAATAATAAAAATAAAAGTACTCCCATAAATGCCGATAATTTGTTTATATTAAACCAGGAAGCTGATGTGTTAGTTGATTCGGTTAAGAAAGCTTTAACCGCCTCCCCTTTTTCGTTTGAAACATAAACTCTTGCAACTCCTTTGCGGGAATTTGGATAGGGATGTTTTCTTCTTTTCTGTAGTGAAACATTAAACTTATATCTTCTATCTTTATTTTCTATTCTGTATTGTGCTGCAAGATTATCTTCAGAAACTGATTTGTAATAAACCCTAAGAAGATAATATTTTACTTCTTCCGGCTTATTCTGCGGTCTGAAGAAAACATTTACACCTGTTCCATCATCGTTTCCCTTATCTTTTATCTCCAGTTTGCCTTTAGGAGTAAAATCCAATTCATTATTGTTTTCTGCTTCTTCTGCAAATCCTGCCGAAAACAACAAGCTTATTATAACTAATATATATACAAATCTTTTCATCTTAGCCTCCTAACGTGGTTGTTAATATCTCTATCCAATCGGAAAAGATATAATTCATTCTCCCGATAAAGAGACTTATACGAGCCATAAATGTATAACCAAACGAACCACCAAATCCGAGCATCAGAACAACCAATGCCGGTTTTCTGGAAGCTCTTACAACTATATTATCATTACTGAATGAAAAGAAGAAATATATAAGTACAAGTAAAACACCTATTACAATTATTGGTCCATTAATAGCACTGATAAAATTACCCCATGTTGGGTTATCAAAAAATTTACCGAACATTTTTAAATTCAGCATCGAATCGCCGTTGGGGTATTGAATGGTTGCATTCAGCTGTTTTGAAACATTGGTCATCCATATCGGTACAATCTTGAAACCGGCATAGAAACCAACTGTTATTGCTATAGGGTATCTGCTCAACCAGCTTGTTTTTTCAGAAAATCTTGATAGATATAATAAACCTATCAAGCCCCCTATAATGAAATATATGGCAAGCAGATATCTACCGTTACTAAAATAATTAGTCGTCGGTACAATTAACTTTGGCATTATAATATTGTGCCAGGATTGAGCTATCATATAACCAACCGATACACCAGTAAATATATGCTCAGCCACTTTATAAATAGGATTATCTTCCCATAGGAATGTATAGATAGCCAATGTAAGTAATACTGCTACAGTAGGCCAGAATAGTGTCGATATTGCTTCCATAATTTATTAAGCACCCCACTTTCCTGTTTTTCTTCTCTTTTCATCTCTTCTTTTAAAATAGTATCCTACGTTTCCAATAATAATCAAAATTATTACATAAACATGGGCTCCAAATTGAGAAGACATTCCTCTTCCGGCCTGTCTTCTTCTTAATATTGCAGTATTAATCTCGGACTTTGTATATTCCGGTTCATAATACTTTTCAGGATACTTATCTTTATCTACATTTTTATATAAACCTGTTAGATACTCTTTTATGTCTTCATCTATTACTTTATTTTCCAAGCGTGTTACCATCTGTTCATACTCTGCAGCTCCTTTAAGTCCTGCAATCATTCCTGTAAACTGTCCTGAAGCTGCATATGCATAAAACTTAGCGGCATTAACTGCAGTAGTTGCCACAGCAACATCCTGATTGTATAATGAATTTGCATATCTTAACCAAACTTCCGGCATTGCTGTTCCCGAAATTGTAACAACCAGTCCGAAAGCATCATAATTATTAAATCTATCCAAAATCGGTAATTTATAAACATCATTCCCGTAATAATCCGTATTGAACATAGGTCTCATATCGGTTCCAGTTGATATCATATAGGGTGTTGGGGGATATGCAAGTCCCATAAATACATAATCTTTACCGTACTCTGCTTTGTATTCCTTTGCTATTCTCTTGATTCTGCCCTCCGCAAGCTGCAGATAAGCCACATAAGGTGCCCATGCAACTACGGGAATATCCCTTAAGAATGCATGCCTCAATACCGCATAAAGCATCGGATCGTTTTCAGGTGTAGTACTTGGTCCGTAATCAAATCCTAATAATATTCCTCTTTTTGAATCCGGATGTTCTTTATTGTATTCATGAATCTTTTCCACTCTAGTAAATACTTTCTTTACTAGATCCGTTTCATAAGTTTTCAATTTACACCTGGATAGAAAAGGAATAATTACAACTAAAAACATCCCAAGATAAACAAGAGGTTTTTTAATAGTTAGTAAGTAATCATACCATTTTTTCTCATTTTTATCTTCAGCCACGGTTATTCACCTCCAAGATAGGAACGTTCAATTCCAAGTATTATTTTTATAGCAGTAGCCATTATACCGAGCCCTATACCGATAAGCAATCCTCTCATAGCCGCAACTGTAGGTACTGCCATTATCCATTCTGATAGTTTTCCAAAAACCATTAAAGGTCCAAAAGCAACTCTACCGAGCATTACTATAAATCCTGAAACAAGTAAAAGAGTGGAAATCCACTCGCTTACCTTAAATGCTCTGTAGGCTGCCGAGGTGATATAAAATGCTAAAAGTGAAAATATTGTTGCCTGTAAAGGAACATAAACATAGCTAAATAAATTATCGAATAATTTTGTAAAAACTCCTCCATCCTGTGACATACCGATCAAGCCTGCTACGGCCATAACAACAAGAGAAATAAATGTAATTATACTGTAAACCCTTTCTTCGGGCTGCCTTCTCATTTTAGTAAAATGATATTTGGTTAAACTTGCAACACCTATTGCTATTGAAAAACCGAATAGAATAGGCATCCATGAGTTTTGTATATCTCTATATCCATTTAAAGCAGGTATTATCTGCATTGCAAAACCTGCTAAACCATAGATTACTGTTAGTGCAAGAGGCAACCGTCTTTTCCAAAAATTCATATAATCATCAACCCCTTTCGCTATTTCTTAAGAGTATAATAACAAAAACATTTCAAAACTCAACAATATTTTGAAAGCTATCAGTTTATATTAATAAATTAAATGTATAAACCAATAATTAAATCTTTATGAACATTTACTTAAAATTTAATAAAGACAGTATCTATAAAATATTTATAAATATACCCGGATAGAGGATAAACAGAGAAGTCCAGAGGGAAACCTCTGGACCTCAATAAGAAAATTTATTTTAGAATATAATCTATTATGAAATCGATTCCGATAAGATTTGTTATAAGTGCAAGAATTGTTACTGCCAGAAGAACAGCTTTGAAATAATCCTGCGCTTTTAAAGTACCAAGCAGTTTCGGCGCTCTGCTCAAATAAGCTGATGCCGCATAGAGTTCTTCTCCTATTAGGGTATAATCACACGATGCTATAAAAAATGGAATCTGTGCTGTAGCATCGGTACCTGCTATCTGGATTGCCCCTACAGAGTTTGCCGTTTCTGCTAATATTAAAGATTCCGCCCAGAACATCCCAAGCAAGAATACAGCGCCGGGTTTTTCTCTAACCATAGCACCCTGTGCAACACTTGCAAAAGCAAACTGACTACCGGCAGCAAAATATACATCGTCCTCATTATATAGATCTGGACGCCCTGCTGATAAATAAGCTTCATGAACAACTTCCTGTGCAACTCCCAGAACTACAGGATCTCTATTTAATACCTTTAAAGGAGTAGCATAGTGGGCAACTTTTTGACCGACCGATCTCAAAATATTAAGAGAAGCAATTGTTGCTACATCTCTAATAGTAGAAAGTCCAGGGATATAAAATACCGGTTTTCCCATCTCCGTGGCTCTACCAACTGCATTATCGATTTCCTCAAGCCCGGGAATTTTTCTTACAAATAATGAACCGCCCTTTCTTGCACGGCTAACCAGATACATGATTAAACTTATAAAAAATATCGCAGCAACAAAGGAATTAATAAGTTTAATATCAAACCATGCACCCTTAGTTTTTACAGAAGCACTATTTATTTTTACTGATTGTCCTTCCTGTTGTACATAAACTTCTGCAATTACATTGGTATTAACATTATCAGTATTAACCGGTATCCGTATTCGTTTTTGATTATTTATAATTTTAATGTCTTTTAATTTCCTTTTTTGGCCCTCAAATTCTGAAAATATTTTAAGATTATACTCATCAACTTCTTCCGGGTTATTTTGTGGGGTTATATATACTTCGGCTTTTGTTCCCCCATCATTTTTCACATCTTCAACTTCAAGTTTGCATTTGGGTTCTATAGGTGCGGAATCGTTTTGACCGTAAGCACTCATTAAAGCAAAAGCTATTATTATAATTAATACTGCTATTTTTTTCATTTTTCTCATCCCCTCACATCAGTTTGTTTTGAATTAAAGGCCACCATCTATTAAGGATAAAATTCATCCTGTCAACAAATAAACTTATACGTGCCATAAATGTATAACCAAAAGCCGCTCCAAAACCCACCATCATATATAAAAGTGCCGGGGTTCTTGTATACTTAATTACGGGATTATCATTTTTAAAAGAGAAAAAGAAATAAATAAGTACTACAAGCACACCTATAACGAGTAAAGGCCCATAGGTAGCATTATAGAGAGAGGAAAAAGATGGGTCCCGGAAAAAGGCTATAATCTTTTGAATGTTAAGCAGTGATTGTCCATCCTCAACTACTGTACTGTGAAGCTGCTTCAAGACCCTCGCATTCAAAGATGGGGCTATGGCGAAACCGGAGCCAAAACCAACAACAATTGATATCGGATAACGGCTTAACCAGGAATATTTATTACTGGCTCTGCTTAGATATAATAACCCAATGAAAACTCCAATAATTAAAAAGGCCGATCTCAAAATATTTCCAGTATCTATAGAATTCATTAAGGGTTTCCATACTCTCGGTATAAAAATCTGGGTAAAGGTAATAACAACCAAATATCCTACAGAAATGCCTGCAAATAAATGTTCAGCAAATTTATAAAATGGATTATCTTTTATTAAAAATGAGAATATTGATAATGTTAAAAATACCGCAAATGTAGACCATAATATTGTTCCCATAATTCCTCCTATTCATACTTTCTCTTTATAAAATATCCCACATTTGCAATAATAATCAAAATTATTACATAAAAATGGGCAACAGCCTGGGAAGACATTCCCATTCTTGCAAGTTTCCGGCTGTTCATTTTATTAATCAGTTGGGTCTCTGTAAATTTTGGTTCATAGTATTTTTTCTCATATTCTGATGGATCTTTCTTTTTATAAAATTCTCTCAGATAATTTTTAACATCTTCACCAATAACTTTTTTTTCAAGCTTGTTAACAAGCTGTTCGTATTCTGCTGCTCCCTTTAATCCACCCATCATTCCAACAAGCTGATCGGATTGTAAATACGGGTATAATCTTGCTGCATTAACGGCTGTAACTCCTGCAGCTACATCCTGATCAAACAATGTATTTGAATACTGAATGTATAATTCTGATAAACTTGTTGAGGAAATACTCACAAGCAATCCTATATTGTTATAACTGTGGAACTGTTTCATAATCGGTATTTCATATGTATCTGTTCCGTAATAGTCTGTTGAGGAAAAAATTCTCACATCGCTGTTTAAAGATAATACCGCCTGTAAAAAAGGATAGGCAATTCCTAAATATATGTAGTCCTCACCGTATTTCTTTCCATACTCCTTTGCTACTGAATTCAATCTTTCTATACCATAATCTGCAGCCGTTCGTACTCCAGCCCAGCCAAGAACCGGAATATCCCTCATGAAAGCATGTCTTAATAAAGCATTTAACATGGGACTCGTTTCGGCCTTAGAAGAAGGAGCAAAATCTATAGAGACAAAAATAGCCTGTTTATCATTAGGATTTTCCTGATTGTATTCATATACCTCTTCCACTTTATCATAAATAGATTCTACTTCTTCTGTAATATAAGTTCTAGTAGACATCTTCATTATTAAAGGAATAGACACTAGAATAAACATTCCAAGATATATACTTTTCTTTTTAAAAGATAATAAAAAATCTCCAATTTTTTCCCAGTTCATTTTTCACCACCGCCTAAATATGAAGTCTCAATTCCAAGTATAATCTTTATTGAAGTTGCCGTTATACCCAGCCCAACCCCTATCATAATCGCTCTCATTACAGCGGTTGTGGGTATTAACATAATCCAGTTTGTTATATCTGCAAAAATCATAAGAGGACCAAAAGCAACTCTCCCGATCATTACAATAAAACCGGAAATTAGAAGTGCAGTAGCATGCCACGTTCTCGCCCTGAATGCTCTGTATGCAGCGGATGAAATATAAAATGCCAGCAGTGAAAACATTGTAGCATCAAGCGGAGTTCTGACATATTTATACAGATTATCAAATATAGACTTCCATATGGATCCCGGCATATAATGTCCCAGTATCCCCACCAAAGCCATAACAATTAAACCTATAAAAGTAACAAAACTGTAGATCATATCTTTATGTTTTCTACGAATTTTTTCAGCGTGATGTTTCACGAGACTGATGACAGCTATTACAACTGCAAAAGCAGCAATTGCCATCGTCCAGCTTAACAAATCATTTAAATATTTTTCATTTAATATTGGAGAAAATCTCAGGATAAACCCGATCAATCCAAATACAAATGTCAATATCATCGGATACTGTCTTTTCATTCAAACTCTCCTTTCGATAAAACACTAATTCCAGTTCAATCTACCATATTTATATACGTAATTCAAGTTAAATTGTTGCAAAAATCACCAATAAGTTTTTAAAATTTTCCATATTAAAGAAAAAGGGGAGCAAAATCTCTCCCCTTTACTGGTTATTTAAAACAGTGTTTTACTGCTCAAATAAAAATCATCTATAAGAAGTGAAGGAGCAAATACAGAATACCAGCTATTCATATTTGCAGTTCCTTTACCCATATCAATCAGATTATTTAGCATTCTAATAGGAGAATCATTCCATCTAAAATGTGTTGCTCCCGTTTTTATCTTTCCATCTTCTATATAAAAGAAACCGTTTCTTGTCATTCCTGTAAGAGTAAAATCTTCCATTTTTACCATTCTAATATACCAGAGGTCTTTAATGTAAAATCCTTTATCAACCTGCTTAATTAAATCTTCTTCGCTTTTATCTCCATCACTTATTATAATGTTTGACATCGACCAGGGGGTGTAATCGTTTTTATCAGCCCAGAATCTGCTGCACGGAATGTCAACAAGTTTTCCTTCCTTTATCATATGTTTTTTCTCTATTCCCAGACCTTCCTCTGTAAATGGCTTTGAAGGAGCTTTTTTAGAAACCGGATCGGTATATATATTTATTCGTTTATCCATTATTTTTTTATTCATTTTCCCAACATAGGGAGAATACCCCTCATCAACCGCTCTTCTGTTATTTCCATAAAATCCAAGCCATAAAAATAATTTAGTTGCCGCCTGAGCCGAAAGCACAACCTTATATCTTCCGGGTTCGAACTCTTTTCTATCCTGAAGTCTCCTGGAATCTCTTAATGCGGAAGTAAATGATGAATTGACATTTTCTATAGAAACAGTATCACGATCATAGCCGCTTAAAAAGGAAGCCCCTTTCTCATCTTCTATTTGAACCGTATTGGAATAACCTACATTGGTATTTTCATAAAATTTAAACATACCGTTTTTGGTTGCAACTCCAAAACTGTTTAAGGTATTAGAGGCTGTCCCAAAAACATCAACTTTCTCTTTGTTGGCATTTTGTATGGTAGAATTTACAATATCTGCCCTGTTCTCTGCGTTTATATCAACTACTTTTTCATCAACCATGTTCTTAATTTTCTGGCTGTCGTCTTTTAAGCTGGACATATATTCTTTGTCAACTACCGAATTTTGGGCAATTTTTTCACATTTTTTTATCAGTTTTTTTATTGATTCTTCTTCAAGATTTGCAGTAGATAAGCTTGCTTTCTTTTTATCAAAGTAGAGGGTTAAATTTATCTGCTCGTTTAATGTATCCACATTCTGGGTTACCATATTATTTGCAAACCTTGTTAGAGCATTCTGTTTTGCCTCATAATTTATTATATAATCATCAGCTTTTGTGTTTTTGTTTACAATATTAACAACTTTTTGAAATCTTTTCCTTTTATCCATTAAGAGCACCTCCCAATTCAATATCCCTAAATCTAGCTGGGGCCGAACCGTGACTCATCTGCATTCTCTGTCCGGGTTCTCCCTTTCCACAGTTAAGAACACCCCACAATTCCCAGTGATTTTCATCACATATTGCATCACATGAATTCCAGAACTCCGGAGTAATAGATTGATAAGTAACATCTTTTAATGGTTGGGTTATTTTTCCATTTTTTATTTCATAAAACATATCTCCGCCGAATTGAAAATTATATCTTCTCTGATCTATTGAAAAACTTCCCCTACCATCTATTAGCACCCCATCTTTAGTATCAGCAATTAAATCGTCAAGACTCAGATTTTCTTTTCCATGCATAAGACTCAAGTTTGGAATTCTATTAATGGGTTGGGAGGCATAAGAGTCAGCCCTGTTACAGCCCATGCTTTCTTTTTGTCCTATATAGTGAGCGGTTTCTCTTGTAGTACCATAATTAACAAGTATACCGTCCTTAACTATATGCCATCTTTTTCCGGGAATACCATCATCATCAAATCCCCAGGTTCCTATCCCTTCTTCTAAAGTATTATCTGCAACAAAATTAACTATCTTTGAACCATACTGAAAATTATTTAGCTTCTCTGTTGTGGCAAAAGAAGTTCCGGCAAAGTTTGCTTCCCATCCCAGCACCCTATCAAGTTCTGTTGGATGTCCTACAGATTCATGTATAGTTAATGATAAATGAGAAGGCATCAAAATTAAATCTTTTTTGCCCACAGGGCCCTTTTTAGCATTTAATTTTTTTACTGCATCTTCTGCCAGTTTTTCTGCACTTTCAATCAGCGGCTGCTCTTCAATCCATTCATAACCCTTTGATTTTGGAAACATTTGATAGTTTCTTGACTGAAAATCTTTTTCCCCTACAGCAGTAACCTCATAGGATGCTCCCGATATATATATCTCATTTTCCAGATCGGCACCCTC
>VSIX01000134.1 GCA_008086245.1 Candidatus Mcinerneyibacterium aminivorans | reverse complement strand
AGAATACTTTTAATCTGTGTAAATTAGTGAAAATTCGCTGTTAAAAAGTTTTTTTATCGAACTTCATTAAATAAATATTCGTAAATTTTATTCAAATAGTATTTATAAAAGAATTGAGATCACACATTATGGATTTATGTGAGAAAAGAATTGTTCCTGTTATGTTAAACATTTTTACTGATATAAATTTCAATTAAACATAAATATTCAAATATTTTAAAGCCTTAAAC
Organism: Candidatus Mcinerneyibacterium aminivorans; assembly: GCA_008086245.1. GTDB lineage: Bacteria > Macinerneyibacteriota > Macinerneyibacteria > Macinerneyibacteriales > Macinerneyibacteriaceae > Macinerneyibacterium > Macinerneyibacterium aminivorans. The sequence goes on along the minus strand of VSIX01000134.1, from coordinate 15,177 downwards.
TTTTAGTTTAATATAGTTTTGATATTCTAAATATGTATATTGGTTTTAACTGGAATTAATTTTAAAGAGGAGATATTATGAAACAAACTTTAGGTTGTTTAATTTATATTGTTTATTTGTTAATAGGTCTGGTAGCTCTAGCTGCTATAATGGGAGGTCTTGAGGACTGGATAGGTATTCCCTGGTATATAGTAATTTTTATAGCTCTACCGGTGGCATTTATTCCCATTGTGAGGACGGTTTTGGGAATTATGGGTGCAATTCATTCTTTTGGGTGGAGTCCGACATTTGCAATAATATTCTTCTGCTGGCCTTTGATTCTTTATCTTATCGGTACTTTGGTTATAGGAATTGAAGATCTCGTAAAAAGAAACTGGTGATTTATATGAAAGTTTTTAAATTTAGTAAAATAATTATTGTTTTAATGCTTTTAATAGGAATATTTGAGCTGCCTTATGGATATTATCGGGTGCTGAGATTAATTACATTTTTTGTATGTGCCTATGGAGCTTATTTTTATCATGCAAATGAATTTAAGAAATGGACCGTGTATTTCGGGATAATTGCTCTGATATTCAATCCATTTTTCCCTGTAGAATTATTTAAAGCTGCATGGATAGTAATTGATTTACTCACTACAGGTTTTATCTTTTACAGTATTAATATAGATGATAAAATTTTAACTTTAGAAGAATAAATATAATAACGAAATCGCTGACTATAATTATTCAAAGCACATCCTACATTGTACAAAGCACAAATATTGAAAGTTATACCTCCGAAGATTAATAAAAATCAACACATAAAGCAAGTTACATCGGACATTGTACAAAGCAGAAAGTTTAAAAGTAAAACCTTCAAAGATTAATAAATAATTTAAATGCAAAGCTTAAAAATAATTAACAGTTATTTCTTTGAAGAAAAGATTAATAGTACAACCAAAGTAGTAATTGAGATTGCCGCAGTCTTTTCGCTCATTCGTAATGACATCTCTAAAATCTCAGTGGATATTATGCCGAACAAGATCCACTAGCCGCGGGTAATCAAACCTTTGAAAGAATAACTCTTAAATATTTTCCTGTTCTAATTCTGAGTTTAATTCTAAAAATCAGCTTTACAGATTTCCCCGACTTGTTAAAAAAAATTTATAGAGTATACTGAATTATTAAAAATTTTTTAACCTAACAAAGGGGGTATTTATGTTAAAAAAAGCATTTGTAATTGGTTTGGCGGTTTTTTTGATTTTTTCATTTTCGGGATGTGGAAGCGATTCTTCAACAGGCTCCAGTAATACATTACCCAATAATACAACAGGTACGGATTATACCGGTGCATATGATGATTTTCACAATGCAGCTCTTGATAATGATTTTGATACAAATCACAGCACCGATTATTCCTGGTTGTTTCAGAACTGGCTGTATAATCCAATAGCATTTTTCGAGGTATATGAAGATTTTAAAGATAATGCTACATATAATTCTTCGGAATCAAGGTGGGAGGCAACAATTTCCGATCCATTTAGTAGCGACCCGGCAACTATAACCATCTATGCGGAATATGTAGAGGGTAATATTTTGAGAGTTCATAGTACCGACGATCCGGCCGGTCAAGGGCTATATATTTATCCCGATGAGGGTATTAAGATCTATTTAGAACCAGACGGCTACATTAAATTTGAACTTTATAAGGAAAATAATTATTACTATGGATTTTTGAGATTTAATTTTAATAATGATACTTCTTACCCTTATGTTATAAAATTTAAATATGAAGATGCGTCTCCATGTACATATTTTGACCTATACTTCTTCAGGTATTCTGGAAGTACTGCAGTAGGGGATTATCCTTCTATAAGAGTTTATAGCGGTACCGCAGAAGAGTGGTATACCGATAGATCTAATGTTGCTGCACTTTGGTTCGAGATCAACTGGGATGATCCAACATTTACCTATACTGCTAGTGATTGATTTAATTAGGTAGGGAAAAATTGTATAAAGGAAATGTGTTTTCAAAAATACATTTCCTTTTTTTTATTCCGCATATTTGATGCCTGTGGTTTGAATTCGCTTGCACAATTTTTGAGGTTCGGAAGAAAATTTCTAATATGAATTTTAGATTAATATTAAGACATATATTAAACAATAATTTAAATATGAAGATATTTTTCCATGTACATGTTTTGTCTTTTAGAGGAGATTCTGGAATGAAATTAGGAGGAATACTTTCCTATCAATTAACAAATAATTTAATTTATTATTGTTTCTCTACAGTATCTATTTGCTGTTGGCTGTTTTAAAACGACATACTAATAATTAAAAATATTTGCCCTAAGTTCTTGTCTCAAAAGAAATTATATGGTATATTTATTTATTAAATTAAAAGAAGGGGGTATTATGTTAAAAAAAATATTTGTAGTTGCGCTTGTTGTATTTTTAGGTTTGAGTTTTGTTGGTTGTGGAAGCGATTCTTCTTCTACCGGATTTAATGAAACAACGATGCCTGAAAATGAAACTGGAACAGATTTTACATATGCAGTGGGGGATCTTGATACTGCAGCTGTTGATAACAATTTCGATCAGGATCAAACATCTCTGTATAATGAATTATTTGAAGAATGGTTTGCATTTCCGGGCATGTTTTTTTCCATTTATGAAGATATAAAGAATAATGCCACATATAATAGTTCTGAGAACAGATGGGAAGCAGAAATTAATGATCCCTTTGGCGGCAGCTCGGAAACGGTTACTGTATATGGTGAATATACAGAAAATAATTCATTTTGGATTCACGGACCCGGTGATTCACCCGGAGAGGGAATGTATATTTATCCGGATGGGGGGATTACGATATACATTGAAATGGATATTTCAATGTATATTAAGGTAGAAATCTATAAGTACGAAGGTTATTATTATGGATTTTTGAGATTTAATGATTTAGAGGCTGATCCGGATCAAGCTTTGATTTTAAAATTTAAATTTGAGGATCAAACACCCTGTGAAGATTTTAGACTCTATTTTGGCAGATATAATGGAAGTTTTTCTGTAAGTGATTACGTCTATATAAGAGATCGTCAGATAAGTGCAGAAACATGGTATACAGATGAAAGCAATATTACCAGGTATTTTAGTATTTCCTGGGACGGATCAACCTTTAATTTTACACCTTCACAGGATATTTAAATTCACTTAATAACGGGGAAATGTTTACATGCATTTCCCTTTTTTCTAATATTTCGAATAGGAATTTTTGTTTAGGTCCGGGGATTTAAAATAATTTACTAAATTCAAATTGTTCATATTAATTGGATATCTATATTATGTTATTAATCCCTGACGGTATTTTTATCATATGGGAGAATAACTGATTTATAAAAAGGATATAATCTATTTTAAATATTTACTATTATAATTCCGGTTTTTATCCTATGTACATTGAAGATTCCGTTTACTGATTTATTTCAATTCGAGTTGTTGTTTTTTAAAAATAGTATATATTTATTTAATGCAGGAGGTAAAATGAGAAAAAAAATATATATAATGGTTTCGATCATAGTTTTATTTTCAATATCATTTGGTGAATCCCCTGATGAGTTATTAGAACGAGCTAAAGCTGGAGATAAAGAAGCTCAGTATGAAATCGGGTTCTATTACTATGAGAAAAATCAGCATGAAAAAGCTTATAAATGGTTTAAAAAATCTGCCTTACAGGATGTAGAAAAATCCCAAAACATGTTAGGAAAACTATATTATTACGGTAAAGGGGTGCCCGAAGATTATAAAAAGGCCGCATACTGGTTTGAAAAATCAGCTGACTGGGGTAATGCTGAATCCCAGCTCTATACGGGACATATATATTATAATGGAATGGGGGTAACCAAAAATATTTACAAAGCTTTTAAATATTTCAGGGAAGCTGCTTATAATGGAGAGGGAGAAGCACAGGGGAAGGTTGGTTTAATGTATTTGCATGGAATTGGAGTAGAAAAAAATAAAGAAGAAGCAAGATACTGGTTTAAACAGTGCCTGGAAAATACAAATACCTCTAAAACAATGAAAATAAATATTAAAGAACTATGGAATAAATATAACCTGGGCAGCTATTGAGATATTAATATTTGTATCGGAACTAGATTCATATCAAATATTCCGGTTATTACCGGTATTTTAAAGCTTTATGCCTTAGTATGAAGATCTTTTTTTATAAAAATTATCATTAAATAAATATTTTTATCCGAAGTATAAGTTTTATTTCATTAATTGGCTTCAATTTAATCGTAAGTTTTCTTAATCCGGCAATGACTGTTATTTTTAAAACATTTTAAAATAGAATAGTTTCTCAAAAATGATGTGTTTAAGAAATGTTGGATCTTTTAAAATAAAGCAAAAAAAATTCTTTACAGGGTTTGAAAAAGGTGTATATTTATTTAGTTAGTAAAAAATGTATAAATATTCTAAATTCGAAAAGAGGTGATTTCATGAATCCCTTTCTTTTGGTTCTTCCAATTTTAATAATACGATATATTATTTTGAGGATTATAAGCAAGGACTCCATGAATCGGGCTGATTATTATCCACCTCTTATTGAGAAGGCGGGAAAAGTTGCTTTCTTTATTTATCAGCTGACAACAATATTTCTTTTGATATATCTGGTATTTTCTAATATTTATTTTAATCATTATCTGAATTATATTGGGATATTTCTTTATCTTGCAGGAATAGTTTTATATACAAAATCAGTTATTGATTTTGCAAAGCCAAAGGATAATGGATTTAGTGTAAACGGATTGTATTCTTATTCCAGGAATCCCATGTATGTTGCTTTTTTTATTTACTTTTTGGGCTGCTGCTTATTGATTAATTCATGGATTTATTTTTTTGTGCTAATAATTTTTCAATTATCAGTACATTATATTATATTATCGGAAGAAAGATGGTGTATCGAAGTATTTGGAAGGGAATATGAGCATTATATGAGAAATGTAAGGCGATACTTATGATAGTATATGAATCCGTTATTTATTTTAATCCCAATTTAGTCTAAAAAAGGATGCATAATAATTCTTAATGGTTGTTTTTTAAGAAAATATTGATAATATATAACAATTACAAAGTATTTTAATTGTAGTAAAGGATTTGATAACTAATTTGAAAGGAGTATCGCATGAAAAAAACACTTCTTGTTTTTATAGCAGTTATATTTTTTATAACTGTTATAACTGCTGAAGATTTCAACAGCCTATTAAGAAGAGCTGAAAAGGGAGATGCAGAAGCTCAATGCGAAGTTGGGGACAGATATTTAAGGGGGAACGGTATTGAAAGAAATATGGAAAAAGCATATAAATGGACCGAGAAATCAGCCCTTCAGGATTATCCAGAAGCCCAGTTTAACATGGGGGTATTATGCAGCATAGGCTTTGGAGGGGGGATTTCAGAGGCAGTAAATTGGTATAAAAAATCGGCTCAAAATGGGTATCCAGAAGCCCAGGAAAGTATAGCTGCAATGTATTATCACGGTACGGGTGTGGAGGTAGATAAAGCAAAAGCAAAATACTGGCTTAAAGAATTGAGAAAAAATCCTGAAGCCCCAGATGATATGAAGGATAGTGCAAGAATTTTTTTAGAAACAATGGAGTAGTAGAATAAATAATAGTTATGGCATTGATATAAAAAAGCATTTTCCTAAAAGATTAACAAAGGTGTAAAAGAAATTGAAGGAGGTGAATTATAATGGATATTCATTTTTTAAAATATTTTTTTATGTGGTGTACTATTATAAATTTTGGATTACTTTTTATTGCTCTGATTCCCTATATGTTTTTTAAAAATTCAATCTATAAAATTTTTGAAAACCTATACGGTATTTCCAGAAAACATTTTGAGTTGATGTATTTTTATTCACTGGTATTTATAAAAGTTCTAATTTTGGTTTTTAATTTTACACCATTTATAGCACTTACAATAATTTATTAGCAGTTAAAATATAAAATATTATGCATATTTTTTTTAAAAAAAGTTTTCCATAAACAGCGGTATAAATATGGTATTAAGCGGTAATGATAAAAAAAGAGAAAAATAGTATCAAATAACTAATTTTCTATTAGTGATTATTTGATTTATTTATAATGTTAATCTAAAATCTTATTTTTTTAGAGTATTTCAAAAAACTCATAAAGACTGATGAATAAATTTAAATCGATGGTTAAGAAACTATATTTAATTTTTGATAATGACAGTTTTCTTTTCCGGAAGGGTCCAATGAAAAAATATTTCCTTAATTATTTAAAATATAGATGCTAATATTAATTCAGATATTTTTTAAAAAAGGAGTAATATATGAAAAATTTTAGAATATCTCCAGGCTGGTGGCCTGTATTAATATTATTTTCACCTATTTTATTACCCTGGATTCTGGGTAAATATATGAAATATAAAAAGAATAAAAAAGAGATTGCAAAAGAGAACAGAAGAAAAATTGCTGAAGCACGAAACTTGGATCTGGAAGAGTCTGAAAAAATTGAATTGCAGGTAATCGTTGAATGGAAAACAAAAAAGGGTTTTAGGGGAGATGCTGCTGTTTCCTATCTATTTACGGCAGATGATAAAAATATGCTTTTTGATATAGGTCACGGTAAGGATACAAAGGCTTTTTTGAATAATTTTAAAAAACTCAAGATTAAATCAGGAAATATTGATGGACTGACTATATCGCATCTTCATAGAGATCATATGGGAGGGATGAAATCTTTTCAGGAAAATACAGTAGTTTTACCTGAAGAACTGAGGTCTAAGAAAAAGATAACATGCTTTCTTCCAAGTGAAGCAAAAACTAAATACTGCAAAAAAGATACCATAAAGTATGAAAAAGTATTGCTTTCAAAATTTGCTACAACCGGACCTTTAGAAAGAGCGATGTTTATTTTTGAAAAAACTGCAGAACAGGCTTTGATAATGAAATTAAAAAATAAAGGTTTGGTTGTATTTACCGGATGCGGACATCCCACCATACAGGTTATACTCGATATGGTTAAGGCAATTTTTGATGAACCTATATATGCTGTGGGCGGCGGGTTACATTTTCCGGTTAAGTCGGGAAGAATTAAACTAAAAGGTATAGATTTACAACGAATTATTGGCACCGGTTTTCCGATCTGGAAAAAACTGAACGATAGAGATTTAAACAGGACAATAGACTATATTAACGATATTAATCCTAAAAAGATATTCCTGTCAGCACATGATACTGACGATTATGCACTTGAAAAATTTAAAGAGTCTTTAAATTCTAATGTTGAGATACTTGAAGCAGGAGAGAAGTATATTATATAGGGAAAAATAAGAATATATAATATTTCAAAAAGCTGTCTCATGATAAATAATATAAATAAATTTATATTACATGGATAATTTTTTGATTAGGGTAGTACCCGTATGGGCAAGTAAAAGAACAAACAAGCTGGATAGATTAACAATAGGAGATATAATATGCTAAAAAATATGGATATTTACTGGATAGGCGGGTCACCCTGCAGCGTCAAAAGTAGCTTCGCCGAGATGATTAAGGATGAATTTGATTTTCATTATTATAAAATTGATGATCATCTTGAAAGATTTATGAAAGAGGGAGCAGAAAAAAACATATCTATTTTAAAGATGTTTTATGAAATGAATCTGGATCAAACCTGGTTAAGAGATGTAGATATACAGATTGAAGATGAATTTGAATTTTATAACAAAACTTTTCAATTTATAAAAAAAGAAATCAAACATATAAATACCAAAAAACCTGTTATAACAGAAGGTGCAGCTTTGCTTCCAACATTAATGGATGATTACGATATTTCTGACAATAGATATGTGTGTATTACTTCCACTGCAGAGTTTCAGTTAAAACATTTTAAGAAAAGAAAATGGATTTCGCATTATCTAAAGGGATGTACTGCTCCTAAAAAGGCTTATGATAACTGGATGAAAAGGGATATCGGATTTGCTAAAAGGGTAAAAAATATGGCAAAAAAGCTGGATAAAAATTATTTTGAGATGAATGATGAAATTGATAAAAATAAGATGTATGAGAAGATAATATCAATTTTTGGGCTAAAAGGTAATTAATATTGAATTCATTTAAATACAGCAGTAAATATGCTAATTAAATATTATATAATTAAGTTCAGTATATTGTAATTTTCATTTTTTCTTTAAATTCATCAAATTTCGAAGCAGTTACAAATTTTGACTTCTAAATATTTTTGTTTTTCTGAAATACTGCAAACCAGATTTCATTTCCATATTCAATATCAATGAGCTCAAAACCTCTGTTATATCTATTAATTATTTCTTTTTTCAAGCTGTTAAATAGTTCGATATCGGAATCAAAACTTCTGCTCAGTATTAAATTTACAAAAGCATACCCACCGGGATATTTATTTTTTAGCTTTTTTTCAGCAGTTGAAATAAAATATTTTTCGGTGTTATATCCGCTTCTTTCAATACTTTCATCTTTATGGAAGATACCACCAGATTCCCTTACCGTATTCAACATTTGTTAGGTTATATCCATCTTCCCATCTTTTTTTTATAACCCGGAAAAAACTTTTTAGATTATTTCTGTAACTGTAGGCATTTTCTGTTATGGTTTTCTTTTCTAAAAAGACTGCAAGCCATAGGTCATTTCCATATTCAACTTCAATTAAATCGAAATTTTCCTTCCATTTTTCTTTAATTTTATTTTTTTAATTTTTAAAACTTTTCGTGTAGTAATAGTAATTTCCTCTATCCTTATTTGGTTTTTGAAAAATCCCGATACACCTTTTCTTTTTTTCTGCATGATGAATATTTGTTGAGAGAAAAAATATTATTAAAAGTGCTAATATAATTGTATTCGTTTTTTTATTGTTCAAAATATACCCTCCCTCTATGGCTTTTTTTCTTATTTTATTTGGATTTAGTAATATGTTAGCATTATCATCAGTTATGTTAAGATTTTTTAAAAATTTTACAATTTAATAAATAAATTTAAATAGAAAAAGACAAAACAATTACAGCATCCGTGGATTAAATATCTTATCCGGTGGATAAAAACAGCGTGGATAACAATAGATTTGTCTCCAGATTATAATCATGGAAAATATTTAAAATATCAAACTAAATATTTTAATTTTTGAAATAAAAGATAAACTGATAGTATAAAAATAAAAGCGGTTAATATGCTTGTAATTAAAAGAGAGGGGGTTCGATGAGAAGGTTGTCTATATATTTTTTCATTTGATAGATAAAGAATGTATTATAAAATTTAGTTTAATCATTTAATTATATAATCAAAATATTTAGAAATTATCTGGAATTAAAAATATCCAAAAAAAGTTGTAAGTTTAACTTAAAAAAATGAGATTATACAAATATAATCAAAATCTTATATTTAAAAATGAATCTTTATATAATAAACACCCCTGTATATTTATAACAATTTCATTAATCTAATATTTATATATATTTTATTATTTTTATCAAATTAAATAAATCTATTATTATAATTAAGATTTGAAAATATGAATTATTTTTTATTAAACTTGAAGAAATTAATTTTAGATATATATTTACTCATACTGTTAATTTTATTTAAAAATAGGAGGTGTGTGTTTATGAAAAAAATGTTTCTTGGGTTGATGGTTTTATTTTTAATATTTTTTATTGGATGTGGAAGTGATGATTCAAGCGGTCCAAATCTTTATGATGAACAGATTGCTTATATATTTTTAATGCAGGATTATAATACTACATCTGAGATCTATGAAATTGATGGCCTCTGGGGAATGATTCCCGATATGAATACTCTGATTGAGGGGGATAATTATAAAATATTTAATTATGAGTTTAATGAATTCAGAAAGTATTATGAATTTGTTTCGGGATTATCAATAGACAGTTCCGACTGGACTTCAACAGAATACAACAATGTGAACTCCGCGTTTAAGAACAGTTCAACAATTTCGATAGAGATAAATACAAATATAGGGAAATTAGCCGGAGAAGTTGATAAGATAACCTCTGTGGCCGAAAATGTATTGGTTAATGGCTCTTCCCCTGCATCTTTAACCCTTAATAAAAACAGCGATATGACAGTTACATGGGATTATTCATTTAGTCCACCAGAATATGTTTATCTTTATATATATTATGATTGGTGGAATGATGATGGATCTGCTAATTATGAAAATATTACTCTGGTTGAAACCATCTTAAACGGGTCAACTGAGAGTTATACTGTTAGCGGAGATTTGCTAAATGAAGATGGCTACGTTACTATTAGAATAACTCCTATTAATGGATCCATTGTTCTTAGTGGAGAAGAAATTGTGTCAAGAACTCCAAACTTAACAGGTGATGGATCGGGTTATTTCTTTACTATGGGTGATACTTACCATATCAACGATATTACCGTTGGGAATTATCCTATAACATCATTAGTAGATAGCCATAATTTAGATGAGGTTAATGCAAAAAATAGTTTTATTGAGATGATAATAAATAATTTAAATTATAGATAGAATAAATGTATAAAAGATATAAAAGGGAGGAAGTATGAAAAAAATATTTATGGGAGTTGTGTTTTTGTTTCTATTATTTTTTATAGGATGCGGCAGTGATAGCACAAACGGTCCATCCCTGGATGATGGACAGGTTGCATATATAGGAATAATGCAGAATTATAACTCAACCACCGAGCTTTATGAGTTTAATGATTTTCGCGGTGTTATACCGGATTTTAATAGATTATTAACAGGGCAGTCCTATAAAGTTTTTAGCTATGAGTTTACCGGGTTCAGAAGAGTTGGGGAAATGGTTTGGGGGATTGGTTTTGGAGAATATGACTGGACCTCAACGCAAATGAATAATGTAAAAACTGCCTTTTCAGATAATACTTCAGTTCCCGTAGAAGTAACCACTAATATTGGTAAAATTTCTGGAGAGGTTAACAAGGTTGAGTCTATTCTTGAAAACGTTCAATTTAATGGAAGCGATCCATCCACCGCCAGTTTAAATAAAAATGAAGATTTAACAGTTTCCTGGGAATATTCATCAGCGTCTCCGGAAAATATTTTTATCTATATATATTATAATGAATGGGATGATGGCGGATCAGTAAACAGTCAGGATATCATGCTGGTAGAAAAAATAATTGAAGGCAGTAATACTAGCTATACCATACCGGGCAGTTTGCTTACAGAGGATGGGCATTTGAAAGGGTCTATAACTCCTCTAAATGGGCCTTATCTCGCTTCAGGATCAACTACCACCACAAGAACTCCTAATATGACCGGTTCAGGTATAGGATATTTATGTACCTTTGGAAGAAATTATTCTTTTACTAATGTAACGGTTGGAACATATCCAATAGCACCAACTAGCTTGAATGCAGTTATGATAGAAAAAGAAATGAATCAAAAGGCTATCTTTGAAAATTTAGTAAAGCATTTGAGAAAATAGAATTCATTTAATTTTAAAACAGGGATTTCATTATTAGATTTAATGAGATCCCTTAAACCTGATAAGTAAAAAATAATCATTTTTTTGGTCGTTTAAGCTATCTTTTTTGTTAATCAAGTTGTTTTCATTTACTACTAAAATATTAAGTTTTCATCTGACAAAGTAGAAAGGGAGTTAATAAAAAAGAAGAGTTTATAATTGGTTTGCCAGCAGTAATTAAAATAAATTTAAAAATACTAAAAATATAAAGAAAAAAGTGATATTCCTGTAATTCTTTCAACAGGGTCCATTGATAGCTTTCTTGAAGAGGAAGCTGAAAAATTGAATATTGACTCTTTAATAAAAACCATTTTGATTTCGAATGACTTTTAAAATTATTAAAAAATTAGCTTAGTCTTCATTGAAATAGATAATTAATGATTGATTAATTTGACTTGATAACATACAATACAGATAATGAGTTTGGTTTAAGATAGTGAAAGGGGATATTATGAAAACTAATAAAAAAATTGGAATTATAATATGCAATCGATATTCAACATGTGCTGGAGGTAAATGTTTTAAAGCACTTGAACAAAGGGATGGGGTTTTTAGTAGATACAGTAATGATGAGGTTGTGATTGCAGGATTTGCAAACTGTGGAGGCTGTCCGGGTGGAAATATTGAATATGCGCCTGAAGAAATGAAAAAAAATGGAGTTGATATTATACATCTGGCTACTGGAATGATTGTAGGTTATCCTCCATGTCCCAGAACTGAGTATTTTAAGAGATTTATAGAAGAAAGATATAATATTCCGGTAGTTGTTGGAACTCATCCGATACCACAAAAATACTGGAATGTTCATAAAAACTTAAACTCATGGAATACTAAATTTTGGAAAGAGGTAATTGAGAGCAATAAAGCAAATTTAGATATTAGAAAGAAATATAATTGAAAATGGATTATAAAATTAGATGGACAAATAAAGAAGATGCAGGCAGGCTTGGTTATATTCATTCAAGAAGCTGGCAAAAAGCCTATAAGGGTATAGTTCCTGATGAGATTTTATCAAATTTTACTCCGGAGAAAAGAGCAGTAAAATTTCACGATTATGTTGAAAATGAGTATGGAGATACAGCCGTATTTTTGCTGAAAGGTGAAATAATTGGATTTATAACTCTTGAAGAATCCAGGGATGATGATTTAAATGATTTTTGGGGAGAAATATGGGGAATATATTTTGATCCTGATTACTGGAATAAGGGTTACGGTTCTATACTGTTAAATTGGGGTATAGAAGAACTTAAAAATAGAGGTTATAGGCACCTATTACTTTGGGTTTTAAAACAGAATGATAGTGCAATAAAGTTTTATGAGAAATTTGGTTTTGCTTCAGACGGTAATGAGAAGATAGCAATTGATGGATATAATTTAAAGAAAATAAGATTAGTTAAGAAAAATATTTAAATTTACATCTCATGATAGATATTTTAGAAATAATATTACTACAAAAGTAATTGAAATTAAAATATAAAAAATAATTATTCCTGAAGCTTAATAATGAATAATATTGTAAAGGATTAATTGTTGAATAGGGGAGTTTCTCTTTTATAATAAATGCAGCTATGATTACCATTAAATGTGCTAAATGCAAAAATAAAATAATCAAATATCATAAAGTTGGCAGGGGAAAAACAATTAGGGTATATTATGACAGAATCCATAAAGATTACAGCAAATCCGATAAAAACAAATTAATTTGTGATTATTGTGGTAATATTATAGGATATAAAAAAGAAAAATATATTAAAATGAGGGATATTGCCTTTACTTATTCCGGACATAAAAAGAAAAAATAGATAATTACAGGCTATTAGGATAGATATTGTTCCAATTGCGTTTGTTTATATATACTAAAAGGAGAGTTATGAAAAAGATAAAAATAGTCCTGCTTTTGCTGATTATATTACTGGGAATAAATATTATTTATGCTAAAGATGGAGATAGTCGTTTTCTTCCCCTACCGATTTTTGGTTCTACTCCTGAAACTGGTTTTATATTTGGGGGAGCAGGGTTGTATCTACAGGATAAAACTGATGGACAATTTTTGATGAGTGCAGGAGCTATGTATACTGAAAATGAACAAACAAATGTGTTTCTGAAAATTGATAATGAATTTAAGAATTATTCCGTTTTGGGTCAAATAAATTATCAAAACTGGGTTTCCAAATATTATGGTGTGGGTAATAATACCAGACTCGAGGATGAAGAAATTTTTACAAGGAAAAATTACAGTATTACGCTTGAATTTAGCAGAAAGCTAAAGAAAAATAAATCAGCCGGTATCATTGGTAGCTATGAAAATTATAAGATAAATGTCTATAAAATAGATCCAAATTTAACAGGTAATAGGGGAGTGGCCCTTCTCGGGCTTGGAATAACCTTTTCATTGGATACGAGGGATAGAAAGCTTAATACAAAAACTGAACATTATTTTAATTACAAATTGTTGGAATATTTTTCTTCCAGAAATAATAACAAATTTTTAAAAAATCATATTGATTATAGATATTTTTATAATATTTACAAAGAACATACATTGGGAGTTCATGCCATATTTGATAATAATTTTGGAGAAATTCCTTTTCAGAAAATGGTTTCTCTTGGAAATGCTTATAATATGAGGGGGTTTCTGGAGGGCAGATATATCGATAAAAATAAGGCTGCTGTACAGATGGAGTACAGATTTCCTGTTTTTAAATGGTTTAGCGGTGTAATTTTTACCGGATTTGGAGAAGTATATGATAAAACTTTTAAACTTGATGAACTTAAAAATAGTTATGGTGCCGGTTTAAGGTTTAATTACGATAAAGAAAAAGGTATAACTATTCGATTTGATATGGCATTTAACGGTGAAGATTCCAGGGTTTATGTTAATTTCAGGGAAGCTTTTTGAAAAATTACTTTGTGATTTCTCAAATTAAGAATTAAAAATTATATCAAAAAGTTATCAAAAATATATAATAGTATTAAGACAACAAATTGATTAAACAATTAAAATTTCAAATCTCGCCGGATATTTTATGTGGTATTAAGTCAATATCTTGGACACATATAGATTATGTTATGTTAACATTTAAAAATCATGATAATCAGGTCTAATAAATTTAATTATTTTTTCTGAGAGATATCTTTTAATTTATATCGAATAACGAACCTCGAATAATGAATAACGAAAATCTCTTAAGAGATTTTTTAATTAACGAGTAACGAAAAATCACGCTGGTGATTTTTATTGACATTTATTTTTATTTGGTTAAATTAAAGCTGATACGGGGTATTAGGATGTTATATAATTGAAAATACATAATTAAGGGGGTATTTTGAAAACCAGAAAGTTAACTATTTCGGCTTTATTAATTGCTTTTGGAACTGCAACTTCCCATTTAATATCAATACCTGCTGGAGTATCCAGATGCTTTCCTGTTCAGCATCTGGTCAATGTTATGTCAGCTGTTATTCTTGGACCCCTGTATGCTGTGGGTAATGCAATAGCAATTTCAGTATTAAGAAATTTTATGGGAGTTGGAACAGTTTTAGCCTTCCCTGGAAGTATCTTTGGAGCCTTTCTGGCAGGAGTCATTTACCGTAAAACAGAAAAAAAGCTGTTCGCGGTATTTGGGGAAGTTTTTGGAACGGGGATTTT
>VSIX01000133.1 GCA_008086245.1 Candidatus Mcinerneyibacterium aminivorans | reverse complement strand
TTATTTTAATGGCTTCCGTCACTAAAAAATCTCGCAAGAGATTTTTCATAAGTCATTGCGAGCGAACGAAGTAAGCGAAGCAATCTCAAACACTGCTTTGGAATGACATTTAAGTTTTTCTTCGAAGAAATTACATTAGAGGCTCATTACTTGAAATTAATTCTTTGGAATAGCATCCGTCACTCATTACTTGAAATTTGTTTTATGGATTACCTCCGTCACTAAAAAATCTCGCAAGAGATTTTTTAACAGTTGAAAAGAAAATATTCATCAGTATAATTAATATTATAGGTGTAGATATGAAAAAATATCCGGTTTATCTAATTATAGTATTATTCATAATTTCCTGCGGCTTTTCAAAATCAAACTTCGGCAAAAATATAGCAAATACGGGGGAAATGATAGTAAAGAAATATAAAAGTGATAAATTCGTGAATGTTAATGTTAATGATTCAATAAAGGTAAATATTAAAAAAGATAATAGTTATAATGTTAATGTTCATACGGATAGTGCCTATATTGATTATATCAATGTTTCGGTTAAAGGGGAGACACTATATCTATCAATGAAAAAAGATTTTGAATTAAAAAATCCCATTATAATCGTCTATATATCTATGCCGGAGGTTAAAAAGATAGAAATTGATGGCTCGAGTATTATGAATTTAAACAATATGGATTCGGATAACCTTTATCTTGAAATAAAAGGGTCAAGCCGGGTATATGGGGAAATAAATGCCAATAAGTTGATAATAGAAGGATCTGATTCCAGTTTTGTTAATTTAAAGGGAAGGGCAGTGAATTTAAAATTGAAAATTGATAAAAACAGTAAAGCCGATTTGAAAAACTTTGTTGTAACAAAGGCGGACTTTGAAGTAAAGAATGGAAGTGAAGTCGAGCTAAGAGTAACAGAAAGTATTTCTGCCGATATATTGGGACATAGCGAGGTAAAAATAAAAGGCAATCCAGGAGATGAAAATATTCATATTGAAAGCAATTCGGATATTGAATGGGATAAATAAAAAATTAGCTTACTAATTTTTTAGTATAAGTATAAGGATGGGAAATTAACTTATATGTAATACCTTCAATACCTTTTAAATCTCTTGTAAGATTTTTTAAATAATTTTCAATTATTGTAATAGGTTATCCTGAACCCTGTCTCAGGATCTTCTGTTGCATCTTTAGGCTAAACTGAATATTTCTTTTTTATGAGGAATTGGGTTTAAATTTTTACTTAAATTACATTTAAAGTAAAAAAACACTAAGTATTAGACATGATTAACATGATTTTACATGATTATAAGAACATCATTAAAGTAACTCACAAGGGAAAGTTTTAATTTCGGAGAAGCCGTCCCTCCGGGAAAGGGAAGACAGAATTTTCACCAAAAAAGTCATACTTCATAATGAGTGACTGAAGTAATTCCAAAAGTTGTTATTTCAGGTAAAAGGCTTAAAACTGTTATCTAAAGTCTGTAGTCTGAATTCTGATTTCTTAAACAAATTGTTTTTACAAATAACAGAAGTCCCTAATACTTCAGGGTAGTTTGTACCTCAGAAAAAAGAATTTACAAATAATAAAAACACCTGACGCAGATGGACGCAGATTAACACTGTTTATAAGTGAAACCATCCATGTAACTCATAAGAGATA
>VSIX01000132.1 GCA_008086245.1 Candidatus Mcinerneyibacterium aminivorans | reverse complement strand
TGAACAATATAAATCGTTATTATAAGATGCTATATTAAAATTTTGTTTCCTAATTGAACAATTTTTCATTATTTTGACACTTAATATATTTTTATCAGGTTTAGCATCATTTGAAATTATTTTTTCACTTTCATGAGTACTGCAGCTAATTATAAGTAACAAACAAAATAATAATATTTTTAAATACTTCATAAAACGACTCCCTAATGTAATTTTTGATTTAAATACATTTTCAATTTTTCCTTTAGATTATATTTTATTGTCAATAAAATATTTCGTTATTAAAGGTTGAGGTAATACCAAGATAGATATAATTATAAGAGAGACTCCCCCAAAAATTAATTCTTTAGGATTCCTTTTTGCAAAATAACTTAATGTATTTAAAATTTTATTTTTCATTATATGTTCTTTTCTTTAGCCTTACTAACATGAATTATTTTAAAATCTTTTATTATTCAATTCACCAACTTTTATTATATTTGCATTAACCTTCTTTTTATTTGTATAAACCTGAAAAGAGACTTTGCCATTATTTAAATATGATAAAGATGAAATATGATAATTTGAAGTTGGATTTTTATAAACTCCAACAATATCTCCAGTTTCATTTAATACATAAATCTTAACTCTTTTCTCCCCTGGATTTGGAATAACAAAGTATCTTCCCTCTTTATTTTCTACATAAACTATTCCTTTAATATTATACGATCCTGGTTTTTTTTTTCTTTTAATAACATCCTCTGGTAAACTTAAATTTGTTTTTTTTATAACTTTATATTTATTATTTTCCTTTTTATAAAATGTAAGATTTCCACTCATCCTGCCTGCTTTAAGTAAATAATTATCATTTAAAGAATAATACCCATTAACATATTTTTTTAATACATCTTTATTTTTAAAAGGATTTCTTTCTTTCATCCTGAAATGTTTTTCCAGAATTGTTCCTTTGCTATTATATACATAAAGCTGGTATTTTCCTGTTATATAACTTATATAGATTTTACCCTTTTTAACATCCGCTTTATAAGATGAACCTTCATTCAAATGAAATTCATCCAGGTATTTGATAAATGGTTTTTCAGCTATCAGTTTTAACTTTATTATCTTCTGACTGCTTAAATCATGGATATATAATATTCCTTTATAAACATCTATAGGATAAAAACTATCGCTAAATTGCCCGGGACCCTTACCTGTATTTCCATATTCTTTAATTATTGTTCCATTTTTGTTTATTAATACAATTTTTTTTTGTATTTTATCTTTAGATATATAATAATTTTTATATTTGATTATTTTTTGTAGTAATAATGGTTTTTTTAATTCAATATTGCTAATATCTTTTATTTTTCCTTTTTGGATGATAGTATTATTACTTTTACAGCTAATTAAGTAAAATAGAAGCAGCAGCAGCAGAAGAAGAAGCATCCTTATTTTCATTTTTTAACAATCCTTTCACTATTCCTATCTTCTAATATTTCTTTTGCTTTTTTCCCTTTTTCCCGATTCCATTTTCCTAAAGATTTCCCCAATTTATATTGTATTTTTTCCCATAATTTATTTAGTATTTGACACGTTGCTTCACAATATATTTGTTCTTTCCAATCATTCATAGCCCTTAAGTGACTACAACCAGATTTACATATAGTAAAATAATTACAATTTTTGCATTTATGAGGAGTTTTTTCATATTTGTTAATTATATTTTTTGTTTTTGTTTTACTAAGTATTTGAATTAAACTTTCATTATGAATATTTCCAAGTATGAATTTGTCTTCCCCTAAAAACCTACTACATATTGTTACATCTCCTTCATAAGATATGAAAAAGCTTCTAAAACAATTTCTTGAATAAGCACACCGACTAGCTTTACCTCCGAACAACCCTTTGATTAAATCAAATGCGTTTTCAAATTGTATATTTACATATTCTCTATCAAATAAAATCTCAATAATTCCATTTAAAAATTCATAGTACTGTTTATTTGTAATTGTCAAATTGTTTTTTTTATCATCTGCCTCTTTTGCAAGTTTCAAGGAATTTGATATAAAAATAGTAAATGGTTTATAGGTAAGATTACTTCTAAATTCAACCCCCCTTGAATTTCTTAATTCATTTTCAAGTATCAAAACCCTGGGTTTTTCTCTATTTATTTTTCTTCTATTTTTTTTAGAATCCTTCAAGAATTTAAAATCACTAAAGATATCATTTTGGCTAATAATATTTTTAATTTTCTCTAATAATTTTTTATCATTTATTAGTGCTATCCCATCTAAATCCATGACTCCCCCTTCATGAATATTTAATTTTCTTCCC
>VSIX01000131.1 GCA_008086245.1 Candidatus Mcinerneyibacterium aminivorans | reverse complement strand
TTTCCGATATTTAAAGTTTCTCCCGTTTTTACTTCTTTATAATTGTAATCATTACCATAATGTTTTTTTAAACCTTTAACTCCATTAGGGGATGCAATTATAGTTGCATTGGGTGCTTTTTTCATTATATAAGGAATACTTCCGGAGTGGTCCATTTCTACATGGTTTGAAATTAAATAATCTATTTTTTTTGGATCAATAACTTTGGAAATTCTCTCAAACATTTCATCTGAAAGGTAATGTTTTACAGTATCTATTAGAGTAATTTTATCATCAATAATTAAATATGCATTGTATGTAGATCCTCTTTGAGTTAAATATCCATGAAAATTTCTAAGATCCCAATCAATACCACCAACCCAGTAAATATTATTCTTTAATTTGACAGGTTCCATCATGACTCCCTTCTTTTGCAATTGTAATCATTACAAAGATATAATAATTTAAAATATTATACTTGTCAAACAAAAAACTTCAGTTAATTATTAATAAAAAATCACCATTAAATTCATTATAATGTTATATTATAATATTATAAGACTTATTATTTTAAATTCAATATATAAATTTAAAGTATTACAACTATTTTAAAATATAAGAATATAGTTTTACTTAATAGGGCTCATTTTTCTTAATGTATTAATTTCTTTTTTTAAAATTTTTACAGTTCTATCCACATCCTTTTTGGTATTTTCTCTGCCAAATGTAAACCTTACAGACCCGTGTGCAACTTCTGCTTTATTGGATATGGCCATTAAGACATGGGATGGATCAAGGCTGCCGGTTGAACATGCACTTCCGGTGGAAACCCGTATTCCATTTAGATCAAGTCTTAAAAGAATTGATTCTCCTTCAACCCTTTTAAAAGTTATATTAGATGTTCCTGGAAGACGGGGAGCTTTTTTACCATTTATTATTATATCATCAATTTCTTTTTCTACTTTTTTTTCAAAAAGATCCCTGAGGTTCTTTATTCGTTTAATTTCATCATCAATTTCTTTATTTAATTGTTCACAGGCTTTTCCAATGGCAACAATTCCTATTGTATTTTCTGTAGAAGCTCTAAATCCTTTTTCCTGATGGCCTCCATGAATGAGCGGCACAAGAGTTTTTTTATTTTTTTCAAAATTTTTAAAATACAGAACTCCAATACCTTTAGGTGCATAGATTTTATGGCCGGAGAATGATGCAAAATCCAGTTTGGATTTTCTCAAGCTAAGTTTTATTTTGCCTGCTGCCTGAACTGCATCGCTGTGAAATAAAATATCTTTATCTTCCAGTATCTCCCCGATCTCTCTTATTGGTTGGAGTGTGCCAATTTCGTTATTAGCCCACATTATGGAAACAAGCACGGTATTATCCTTTATTTCTTTTAAGACCTGCTCTGGAGTTACTACACCATCCTTATTCACATTCAAATAGCTAACTTCTATTCCGTTTTTTTCCAGAAACCTGGCCGTTTCTAAAACTGCCGGATGTTCAATATTTGTCGTAATAATATGGGGGGTAAAATCATAATTGTTAAACAAAACAGATTTGAGAACTGTATTGTTCGATTCAGAACCGCTTGCCGTAAAAATTATATCATTTGCAGGTG
Organism: Candidatus Mcinerneyibacterium aminivorans; assembly: GCA_008086245.1. GTDB lineage: Bacteria > Macinerneyibacteriota > Macinerneyibacteria > Macinerneyibacteriales > Macinerneyibacteriaceae > Macinerneyibacterium > Macinerneyibacterium aminivorans. The sequence goes on along the minus strand of VSIX01000131.1, from coordinate 6,654 downwards.
CATCAAAAAATTCGGCAACATTTTCTCTGGCCTTTTTTATTTTTGATTTTACCTTTCTACCCGTTTCATGCATTGAACTTGGATTTCCATAATTGTTTAAAAAGTTTTTAATTTCTTTTTTAACTTCAGGGTGTAAAGGAGTTGTTGCGTTATTATCAAGATAAATGTCCATTTAAACCTCCCTATAATTTAGTCCTTTTCCGGATTATAAATTTTTTCTTTATAGTATTTATCAACATACTCTTTCAGAAGTTTCTTGGTTTTATCTATACATTTTCCGCATTGTGTCCCAATCTTCGTTCTTGCCTGCAGTATGCTAAAATTGGTAGCACCTTCCAGAACTTCCATTCTAATATCTTCTTTTGATATGTTAAAACATTCACAAACAATCTCTACATCTTCATCTTTGTAAGGATTTTTCTTTTCCTGCTTTTTAAAATAATCATCTATAGCAGCTCTAAGTGCCTTATCTCCCAGTACGGAGCAATGTATTTTATTGGCCGGTAAGCCTTCAAGATTTTCTATTATTTGCTCCGGTGTTATCTCATAGGCTTTTTCTAAACTCATTCCTCCATTTCGGGTTACCATCTCTGAAAGAACCGATGTGGATGCAATAGCCGAAGCACATCCAAAAGTTTTCCATTTAAAATCCTTTATCTTTTGGTTTTCAACTTTAATGTAGACTACCATCATGTCTCCGCATGCAGGAGAGCCCACCTGGCCCTTCCCATCGTAATCATATTCCTTTTCATCTACTTCAAGAATGTTTTTTGGATTAGTAAAATGATTTTTCACCTTATCTGAATAAACCCATAGATCATCACTCATTTATAAACCTCCTATTTATTTAATTAAACTGTATATCAATTTTGCTTTAGTTTATAACCTGCATTTTTTACTATTTGTTTCATTTTTTCAAAGGTAGCTGATTGATCATGTGTAACTTTAACGGTTTCGTTTTTAAGATTTACAGCTGCTTTTTCTACTCCTTTTAATGAAGTAAGGGCTTTTTCAACTGTTTTTTTACAGTGCTGACATGTCATTCCTTTTACTTTATATGTATTTTCCATATATACCTCCTTTATTTTTCAGGATTATATCTTTTCAATAATAATGAATTAGATACCACAGAAACGGAGCTAAATGACATTGCTGTTCCTGCTATAATTGGGGATAAAAAACCAAGGGCTGCTACAGGAATTCCAAGGGTGTTATAAAAAAATGCCCAGAAAAGATTCTGTTTTATTTTATTAATAGTTTTTCCAGAAAGTTTTATGGCCGAGACAATTGTATTTAAATTGTTATTCATTAGGGCGATATCTCCTGATTCTATGGCAATATCACTCCCGCTTCCCATTGCAAAACCTATGTCTGCCGTGGCTAATGCAGGAGCATCATTAATTCCATCTCCAACCATAGCAACAATGCTATTATCCCTTTTTAGTTTTTTTACTCTATCTGCTTTATGCTCCGGTAGTACTTTTGCAAAAATATTGCTTTTTTCTATTCCCACCTTTTTTCCTATTGCTTCTGCAGTTTTGTGGTTATCTCCAGTAATCATAAACACATCAATACCCATTTTTTTTATTTTTTCAATAGCTTCTTTAGAATTTTCTTTAATAGTATCTGCTACACCAATTATTCCAATAACATTATTATCTTTGGCTATCAGGATTGCCGTTTTGCCTTCATTTTCAATTTTACTTATTTTGTCAATTTTAGTAAATTTTATATTATTTTCTTCAATAAAGCTTCTGGTTCCTGCAACAATTTTTGAATTATTTACCGTTCCACTTATCCCTTTACCGGTAATAGCTTTAAATCTTTTTACTTCATATAAGTCTTCTAAATCAGAAACCGCTTTTTTAGCAATTGTTTCTCCAAGAGGGTGCTCCGATTTTTGCTCAACTGAACCTGCAATTTTAAGTAATTCTTTTCTGGAAATATTGTTTAAAGGAATAATGTCCGTTACCTGGGGTTTCCCCATTGTAATAGTTCCAGTTTTATCAAAAACTATTTTTTTAATTTTATATGTTGTTTCCAAACTGGCAGCATTTTTAATTAAAATTCCATTTTTTGCTCCCAGTCCAGTTCCAACCATAATTGCTGTTGGTGTTGCAAGCCCGAGGGCACAGGGACATGAAATTACAAGTACAGATACAGCAGCAATAAAAGCAAGGTTGAGATCCCCATTAAGAAGCATCCAGAGGGCAAAAGTTATAATTGAAATTGTAACTACCGATGGAACAAAAATAGAAGAAACTTTGTCGGCAAGCCGCTGTATTGGAGGTTGATTTGCCTGGGCTTCTTCAACAATCCTTATGATATTTGCAAGAACCGTATCCTTCCCTACATTGGTAGCCTCAAATGTTATTGATCCATTTTTATTAATGGTTCCCCCAATTACTTTATCATTAACTGATTTTTCCACAGGCATACTTTCTCCGGTGATCATACTTTCATCAATGGTACTGTTTCCTTCTACAACTTTTCCATCAACAGCTATTTTTTCTCCCGGTCTAACTATTACTTTGTCTCCGATTTTAACTTCTTCGATTGGAATTTCAATTTCTTTTCCATTTCGTTTGATTTTTGCTTTTTTAGGTTGCAAATTCATAAGCTTCTTTATTGCTTCAGAGGTTTTAGATTTAGCTACGGTTTCAAAATATTTTCCAAATAGTATTAGTGTGATTAAAATGGCTGAAGCCTCGAAATAGAGTTCCCTGGAACCTCCAGGTGCGACATCCTTTATAAATCCGGTATAAATACTAAAGAAGTAAGCTGCAGAAGTGCCCATGGCAACCAAGGTATCCATTCCTGCAGATTTAGCTTTTAAACTGTGGTATGCATTCCTGTAAAATCTTTTACCAATATAAAATTGGACTGGAGTTGCAAGTGCCAGTTGAAAGAGAGGTTGGTGTAAAAGGTTAAAATTTATTCCAATGAAATTAAAAATCATTGCCAGTAATAATGGGAAACTTAAAACAGCAGATATCATTACCTTTTTCTTAAGTTTCTGAATTTCTTTTTGTTTTATCTTTTCCTTCTTTTCATAGCTGCTTTCTTTTTTTACCGTTGCCTTATATCCTGCTTTTTCAATGGCCTGTATCATCATTGTTTCATCAATTATTTTACTGTCAAAATTTATATGAGCTGTTTCTGTATTAAAGTTTACATTAGCTTCTTTAACTCCTTCTAATTTGTTTAAGGTTTTTTCAACAGTTCTGGCACAGTTAGCACAGCTCATGTTTTTTATATCAAATATTGTATTATTTTTATTGTTTTTAGTATCAATTACTTTGTAACCCAAATTTTCAATTATTTCATCAATTTCTTCTCTGGTAAGCTCGCTTTCATTGTATTCTACAGAGGCATTATCAGAGGCGAAGTTAACTTTTGCACTTTCAACACCTTTTTTGTTTTTCAATCCTTTTTCAATTGAAATGGCACAGTTAGCACAGCTCATTCCTCCTATATTTATTTTTTCCTTCTTTTTCTTTTTACTTTTTTCGGTCATATTATCACCACCTTAAAGGTTTCATTTTATTTTGTCCAATAATTTTTTATACTCTTTCAATGTAATCTCTCCTTTTGCCAGTCTTACCTTTAATATATTTTCCGGACTAGTTTCATTTACATTTTTTTGTTTAATCAGGGTTAAATCCTGATTTTTATGAAAAATTAAAAAAACTAAACCAATTATAATTAAAATTACAAATATTCCCAAAATATATCCTCCAGTTCCATAATTCAAATAAAAACATTCATTAAACGGCATAAAAACTCCTTTACTTCATAATCCTGTAAATTGTGTTTAAAAATTCCTCTTTAATTTCTTCATCTCCTTCTTTTATTCTGTCGGTTACACAGTTATCCATATGTGCTTTTAATAGTATTTTTTTAACACCATTCAGGGCAGATTCCACTGAGGCAATTTGGTTTAAAATATCATCACAATAGATATCATTACCTATCATGTTAGATATTCCTCTGATTTGACCCTCTATTCTCTTCAGGCGATTAATCATATTCTTTTTTAATTCATCTGAATGGTGCTGCTTATGTTCACATTTTTTATTACTCATAATATACCTCCATAATTATAAATCATTAATATAGGGGTACCCCCTATATCTATTATTAATATAATAACAATTTTTTTATTTGTCAACCAGCTAAATTAATTAAAAATCTTAATTTGGAGTGCGAATTAAATGAATTGCTGCAATCAATTTTTTATTATTTTGATAATCATTAATATAGATAGATTTTGAAGAATTGAGTACAAATAAAATATTTATGAAGCAATAAGATAAAATAGATAAAAAGAGGGGATATTGAAATCCCCTTTTAAGAACGGTCTAATTAAAATTCAAACTCCATCTTTTTTACTATAACTCCTTCAATGGAGTTTAGTTTGTTTTCCAGTTCATTCCAGTCTTTTTTATCCCCAACAAGTTCAAGGATTATTACTCCTTTTTTGCTGCAGTATTCTTCATCAGTCTCATGCATTCCCAGTCTCGTTTTAATTGAGCATCCGTGATTTGTTAGAACTTTCTGTACTTCTGTGGCTTCTTCTGTTCTATTTGTAACCAGAACTCCCATAATAGTCAATTCTTCAACCATTTAAACCTCCCTCTCTAAGTCTAAAATTAAAAATAAAACTACCTTTTTATAATAGAATATGATTTTAGAAAAATCAATAATTTTATGCAATAATCATTTTTAATTCAATTTAATTTTAAAATTGTAATAAATATAATTGACAATTTAACAAATCTTTAATATTATTTAAAATAACAAATTAGATTAAAAGAAAAGAAAGGAGCAGTGGCGAATGGTAGAAGGGGGGAAAAAGAAAAAAATTATTATCTGGCAGAAGCCTATGGTAACGGTTTTGAAAGCCTTAAGTCTTCCAGTACTGGCATCAATTTATTTTTTTGGGTTGAGAAGTTTGTTTATTTTAATACTGGTCAATATCATAGCATTTTTAACAGAGTATATCTTTAATAGATTTTACAATAAACCGGTTTCTTCTTCTGTATTTGTAACAGGAGTCCTTTTTACATTGACGCTTCCTCCAACTCTTCCCTACTGGATGGCTGCTGTTGGAATTATTTTCGGTGTTCTTTTTGGGAAAATGGTTTTCGGGGGATTTGGAAAAAATATTTTTAATCCCGCTCTGGTAGGCAGGGTCTTTTTATATATAAACTTTGGTAATTTTATGACAGGGTCCAAGATTTGGGCTAAACCATTTACAAATATGTTGGGAGGATTTGTGGCATATTTGCCGGATACAATTACAGCAGCTACACCTCTGGCAGATAAAAATACAAATTCTTATCTTGAATTATTTGTCGGCAATCATGCTGGAGCCATAGGAGCAACTTCAATACTTTTAATTCTTCTTGGAGGGATATATATAGTATATAAAAAAGTTGCTGATTATAGAATTGTTTTTTCATTGTTTGTGGCTGTAGCAATTACCCAGACGATACTTGTTATTTTGAAAGTGGTGACTTTTAATCCACTGTATAGTTTTTTAAGTGGAGGATTGTTTTTTGGAGCTTTTTTTATGGCTACAGATCCCATAACCGCCTCCAGTACAAAAACCGGTAAATGGATTTATGGTGCCTTTATCGGTTTGCTAACGGTACTTATAAGAGTATTTTCAAGCTGGCCTGAAGGAATTATGTTTGCAATTCTTCTGGCTAATATGTTTGCTCCAATCATGGATTATTATATTAAAAGACAGAAAAGGGAAGCTTAAAATGGGCAAAAATAAGGATAAATTAAAAGATGGATTATATACAGTTTCATTTATGTTTGTAGTTACATCTATCTTCATACTGATAACTTCATTTATATATATAAAGACCAAAGATAAAATTAAAACTAATGAAAAATTAAGATTGCAGAAAGCTGTTCTCAGGGCCGGTGGCCTAAACATTAATGAGGATAATAAAGAAGATATACAGAAAAAGTTTGATAAAATAAAACTGATTAAGGAAAATGTTTATTTTATTGAAAATTTGAAAAGTGAAGGCGTTTATATTTTTATAGTTACAGGTTCGGGACTCTGGGGAAAAATAAGGGCAGCAATTGGTTTAAAAAAGGACCTTAAAACAATTACTGGACTTGAATTTCTAAAACAGAACGAAACGCCGGGTTTGGGCGCACGTATTGAAGAAAACTGGTTTAAAACTCAATTTAGCGGTAAAGTTGGCCCATTTACTGGAGTAGTTGGGGAAGAAAAAAAAGCAGAAAAAAGTGAATTTCAGGCGATTACTGGTGCAACAAAAACTTCCACAGCTGTTTTGGATATTATAAATAATACAATAAATAATGCTGATAAATATTTGAAAGGGGAGAAGTAATGCCAACTCCTAAAAAAGTTTTTAAGAATAATTTAGGAAAGAATAATCCGGTATTTGCACAGATACTCGGTATCTGTTCAACGCTTGCAGTTACAAATGCCCTAAAAAATACAATTGTTATGGCAGTAGGGCTTATATTTGTTCTTTCTTTCTCTAATATGATAATTTCAATTCTAAGGAAAAAAATTCCTGCAAGAATAAGGATGATGGTTGAAGTATTGGTTATTGCATCTCTGGTTATTATAGTTGATATCGTATTAAAAGCATATCTGCCCGA
>VSIX01000130.1 GCA_008086245.1 Candidatus Mcinerneyibacterium aminivorans | reverse complement strand
CCCAATCTGGGAACCCTAGGGGACCTTTTGATTAGATACTATACCTTCGGAAATATTTTTTTAATTTTGTATTTTGTAATTTCTAAAGCTTTAAAGGATAAAATTAAAAAGAGGTATCATAATTTTGTAATTATATTTACAGTATATCTCTTCTCCACCTTTTTAAGTTTGATGGTTTTAAGGTACTGGTTCTGGTTTGTTTTTGGCAGGCGGTTTATCCTTCACTCCTTTGTAAATAATTTGATTATTGTCCTTGCAGTTGCCTCAATATATCTGATATATAAATATCTCAAAAATGAACTGCAGGAAACCAGGGAGGCAAAAATAAGGCTTGAAACTGAAAATAAGTTGAAACTTTTAAGATCGAAGGTGGATCCGCATTTTTTATCAAACTCCCTGACGGCAATTTCGGAACTGGCATTTCAAAACAATACCGATAAAATAGATAAAGTGACCTATGAATTATCCCATCTTTATAGAAATATACTTGATATAACCGGGAAAAAACTTATTACATTAAAAGAGGAGCTGGATAATCTGGAGTATTATCTCGACATAAACAAGCTGATTTATGGAGATGTTTTTGACTACGAGTTTAAAGTTGATGATGACCATCTTGAAAATAAAGTTCTACCCTTTATGATTCAAATACCTGTTGAAAATTCAATTAAGTATGGTGTGAGAAATCTTGAAAACAGAAAAGGGAAGATTAAGGTTGAAATTAAGAAATTTAATGATAAGTTGTTAATTGTAGTTATGGACAATGGGAAAGGATTTGATGAAAAAGATTTGGAAAAATCCAGCAGTTTTGGAATAAATAGCATAAAAAAAAGAATGGAATTGTATTTTAATGAATATTCTTTTATAATAAAAAATAGAGAAAAGTTCGGCGTAAAAGTTGAAATGGAGATACCTTATGGAATTTGATGTTTTTATTGTTGAGGATTCCCAAATAGCTTTAAAGAGATTAAAAAGGATAATCTCGGGATACGATAACCTGGAAATTGTTGGTGAAGAGATAAACGGGGAGAAGGCACTTTCAAAAATTAAAGAGATCAAACCGGATCTACTCTTTTTGGATATTGAACTGGGAAGGATTTCTGGTTTTGAAATAATTTCAGAACTTGATTTTAAGCCGTACATCATTTTTACCACGGGGCACAAGGAATATGCAGCCGATGCCTTTGATGTTGATTGTGTGGATTATCTTTTGAAACCAGTTACAAAAGACAGAATGGATAAAGCTCTTAAAAAACTGAATAGATTTGTTGATGTCAAAGTTGTTGATGACAATAAAAGCGGCAACTCAAATAAAATAACTGTTAAGGGAAGCAGCAGCTATAAATTTCTTGATAAAGACAAGGTTCTTTATATTAAATCAAGCAAGAGTCTTGTGTTTGTATATACTGAAGATAAGCATTATGTATATAATTCAACATTATCTGAACTGGAAAAAAAGATAACCAGTGATACTTTTGTTAGAATTCACAACAGATATATTGTAAATTTAAATCATATAAGGGAGTTTAAAAAGAGAAATACAGTTGATTATGAGTGTATACTTGATGATAAAGAAAACACAACCCTTAATGTGGGGAGAGTATATCTGAAAGATGTCAAAAGAAAACTGGGTATTGATGAATCATAAATATATTTCATAACATTATTAAAATAATGCTTTTTTCAGACATTCTTTAAATTTCTCTATCTTACTTCTTATTTTAAAATCATTAATAAATTTTCTCTACAGTTCTTGTATAAATTAATACAGTTCATTTGTCTTTCTCTACGGTTCATTCAATCAAAATATTATTATATATGTTGATATATCAAATAATATATAAATAATAGAGCATATATATTATAATAGCTAAATATCCTCCTATTTGAATTGTTTCTTGGAAAATAGTATACTTTGGGTATGAAAATAATAGATGAATTTTTGAATAAAGTTTTTTCAAAAAGGAGGAACATGAAGCTTAATACGTTTATAGCAGATGATAATATTTACTATCTGGAGCGACTTGAACGCATTGCTGACAGTATTGACAAAATTAAATTAGTCGGAAGAGCCAGAGATGGAAAAGAAGCTCTAACCCAAATTAGAAAAGAAAAACCGGAGCTTTTGATTATTGATGTTGAAATGCCGAAAATGAACGGATTAGAACTTATTAAAAAACTGGATTATAACCCCTACATAATACTGTGTACGGGATCTTTTTATCATTTTGATGAAATACAGGATGTAGATTGTCTGCTAAAACCGGTATTAAAAGAAGAGATCGAAGAAAAAATTGAAAAAATTTACAATCTTTATAGGGAAAAAGCAATAAATTAAAGAGGGGTTAAAATGGGGAACAGGAATAATTCCAGCAAAAGTTCAAATATAACTATAATAAAGAATAATGATTCAGCAGAAATAAATGAAGAAGTAAAAGCGGAAGAGAAAGAAAAGATTATAAATGTAAGAAGATCTATTACAGAAAAAGGAAAATTGATAACCAACAGAATTTATTTTAAATAATTGATAGTATTGATTTTGCCGGTATTTATATAAAAATAAATTAGCAATTATTTTTTCTTAGGAATAATCTTTTTTTAAAAATATTATTTAGCAAAATATCCATAAAAATGAAACATTTTTAACTATGAGATTGTCTATTTATTAAGAGTTATTTACTAAGAGGGGAGTTTTTATGAATATTTCATATTTTGAATGTTTTCAGGATGCTTTTGTTAGGATGAAAAAGTCACTTTTTGAAAAGTTTTCTATAAAAAAATGGTTTATAGTTGGCTTCTCGGCTTTTCTGGCAGGTTTATCCGGAGAACTTTTTTTCTCCGGGAAATTAAATAAAGACAGGGTTGATATAAGCACTTCACCTTATACACTTGAATCAATATTTGATTGGTTAAGAACACATCCTATATGGTTTATAATAATTCTTTCGAGCATAATTTTTCTTCTAGCAGTTGTGCTGATTTGTCTCTGGGTAAGTTCAAGAGCTAAATTCGTTTTTCTTGATAATGTTGTAAAGGGAAAGGCAGAAATTAGAAAACCCTGGGGGGATTATTCAAATCAGGGGAACAGCCTGTTTCTCTGGAGACTTGTCTTTAGGATTGTGTGTGTTCTTCTTATTGGGGCGAGTATTGGACTTTTTTTTGTAACTTCAATAAATCCAGCAACAATGGAAATCCGTTCTGGAATAGCTGTATGGAATTTTATACTTCTTGTTATTATGACAGTATTCTGTTTGATTTTGATTGCCTTTATTACTCTATTCTTGGACAATTTTGTAATACCGTTGATGTATAAGCATGATTTAAAAATTATTGAAGGGTGGAAGATGTTTTTAAAACTGTATTATAAAAATCCTGTTAAATTTATTTTGTATGGATTTATGTATTTATTTATATATCTTCTTTTCATAGCGATGATTGTTGCTCTGGGACTTCTTACCTGCTGCATGTTTTTTGTTTTACTTTTAATTCCGTATGTAAATTCAGTTATTACACTGCCAATGCATTATACGATAAGACTTCTGGGAGTTGAGTTTTTAGGCCAGTTTGGCGATGAATATAAACTTTTGTAAAAATATGAAATTGAAGGAGGGGTGGGGAAGGGAAATAAACCCCTCCATGGGTATAAAGGGAAGTAAATGATAATTTATTTACCGATATGGTTAGCTGTTAAAATTGCATCTTTTACCATTTTGGGTTTTACTTCAAATGGAAGATTATGAATGGTTTCACCTTCAACGCAGCTTTTTTCTGCAACCTTCATAATTTTATTTTCATCAATCTTTTCTATTCCCAGCTCTTTCAGAGTAGTAGGAAGTCCCATTTCTTTGCAGAAATTAATAACTCTTTCAATTTCCTCGGGGCATGCATCTTCAAGAATTAATTGAACTATAGTTGAAAATGCAACTTTCTCACCATGAGTTTTGTCGTGTACTTCTTCAAGAACTGTAAATCCATTATGAATAGCATGAGCAGCGGCAAGTCCTCCGCTTTCAAAGCCCAGCCCGCTTAATAAAGTATTTGCTTCTACTATTTTCTCAAGGGCTTCTGTAACAGAATTGTTTTTAACTGAGGCTTTTGCAATTTTTCCGTATTTTAATAAAGTATCATAACACAGTTTTGCCAGATTATTTGCGGTTATGGTTTGTGTGCCACCTGCAATACTCTGTTTGTTGGTTTTTTGACATACTCTTGCTTCAAAGTAAGTTGCAAGAGCATCTCCCATACCGGAAATTAAAAACCTTTCCGGTGCCTCTGCAATTATTTTTGTGTCAACTATAACTATATCTGGATTGGAGGGTAAGAATAAATATTCTTCAAAATTACCTTCTTCGGTGTAAATTACCGATAAAGCACTGCATGGAGCATCTGTTGCTGCAATTGTTGGAACTATTCCAACAGGCATATTTAAATAATGTGCTACGGCTTTTGCAGTGTCAAGGGTTTTGCCTCCTCCGATACCGAGTATTAAATCAAAGTTTTCTGCTTTTTCTTTGATTCTGTCAATTTCTTTTTTTGAACATTCTCCCTGAAAGTTTTCAATATGTTTTTCTTTTTCTTTTAATCCTCTGTTGAGTATGTCAATTACAATGGATTTAATATCAGGATCCATTATTATGAAAATATTTTTGCCAAAATCTTCTAAAAGATTATCGAGGTTGTTAAGTACTTCGGGGCCCTGAACATATTTGTTTGGAGCAATTAAAACTTTTTTCATAATAGACCTCCTTCGTTTTATTTAAATACATAATAGTGAAATATGTCACGAGTGTCAAGGAATAAATGAAATATTTCACGAAATAGTGTAAATGGTTATATATCAACAAAATATGACAAGGGACAGGTATTTATAAATTACGGATAATTAAATAATGAAATGTTTTTCTAGTTCTGGTTTTTAACTCACACAGACACAGACACTTATCATACAACAACCAGACACCAAATAAATTAACACTCAAATTTGTAAGTAATATGTATTTATGGTTTCATTTTTAATGTTATAATATTTATAGGATTTGTATTTGAAAATTTATTATATATAGCTAGTATGGTAATTAATAATAGATAGCTACAAACTGAAATATTTTTGGAGAATACCGTGGTAAAAAAAAATATTTTCCTAACCGGCAAACCGGGGATAGGTAAAACTACTGGTATAAAACGGATAATATCCAAACTTGATAAATCCCGAATAAAGGGTTTTATTACAGCGGAAAAAAGAAATCGAAATGAAAGAACCGGTTTTCTTATTAAAACTTTAAATGATAAAATGGCTTATATGGCACATGTTAATTTTGATACTGATTATAAGCTGGGGAAATATTTTGTTTCCGTTGAAAATATTAATAAATTCATGGTTCAATCAATGAATCCTGATAAAAATTCATTAATTATTCTAGATGAAATTGGTAAAATGGAATGTTTATCAGAGAAATTTAAAACTATGGTATTGAAGGTTCTTGAAAGCTCTAATAAAGTGCTTGGAACCATTTCAGTTTCAAATATAAAATTTATCAAAGACATACATGAAAGGAAAGATACAGAAATCTTAAATGTAAATTTAAAAAATAGGGACAAATTGGCAGATAAGCTCATTAGTAGCTGCTTCCTGGATGAATTCAGATAAAGTTTAATTTAAATTATATGGGGAGGTTAATTTGCGACCAAAAGTAATTATGCATGTTGAAATGAGTCTGGATGGAAGACTGGACTGGATAGAAAAACATAATTTTCTCTATTACAGAGTATTAACGGGGTGGGATATAGATGCAATGCTTACCGATGCCGAAACTATTCTAAGTGCTGATTTTGAAAAAGGGGATGATAATTTAAATAATTATAATGACCAAAAACTTGTAATTATTGATGACAGTGGGAAAATTAGTGAGAAAAACTGGAAAGCAATTGTATCCCAGAGATGGTGGAATGATAAACCCGTATCCGTTGTAACCAAAAAAACTCCGAAAAAGTATTTGGAAAAACTTAAGAAACTTGATATAGAATTTATCAAGATGGATGGAAAAAACATAATCCTGTGTGAGGTATTAAAAATATTGAGAAAAGAATTTAATGTGCATAAAATAAGAATTGATTCGGGGGGAGTAATTAATGGGCAACTTTTGAGAAACAATCTTGTTGATATGATCAGTGTCGTTATTACTCCTCAATTAACAGGAGGTAGAAGCTTTGATAAAATGTTTATCGCCGAGGACCTGGATGATTTGAATGATATTATAAGGCTTAAACTGTATGATGTTAGATCACTTGAAAATGATATTATATGGTTGATGTATGAAGTTAAGAAATAAAAGAATAAAGGAGAAATATGCAATATTATCGTGGTCCGGATAAAGAAATCTGGGATGGAAGAATTGATTCTAAAGATGAATATGATTCTTTCAGGTGGCATCAGATAGTGAGGTTAATAAATTTACGGGATAAGAAATTAGATGATATTGAAGCCGGTTTCGGATTTTTGGGATTCTGCTGTGATGAGGGAGTAAAAAGAAACAAGGGAAGAATAGGAGCAAGTAAAGGGCCTATACATATCAGAAAAGAACTAGCAAATCTCCCGGTAAATTTCAAAAATGAAGTTGGGTTATATGACTGTGGAAATTTTTACTGTGAGGATCAAAAATTATTGAAAGCACAGAAAAGAATAGGAAGAGGTATAGAAAAAATGCTGAATAATGGACTTTTCCCGGTTGTTTTGGGAGGAGGACATGAAACAGCTTACGGGCATTTTCTTGGAATTAATAGTTTTTTGAAAAATAAAAAACTATCCGAAAAAAAACTGGGAATAATAAACTTTGATGCACATTTTGATCTTAGACCCTGCAAGGCAGGAGGCAACTCGGGAACAATGTTTACCCAAATAGCGGATATAACTAAATCCGAAAATATGGGATTTAATTATTTATGTACCGGAATACAGATTTCGGGTAATACCAGAAGCCTGTTCAAAAAAGCAGAAAAACTGGGAGTAGAGTATATCTTTGCAAAAGATATAAAAAGTTATAATCTGATAAAAATATTTGAAAAAATTGATAATTTCATATCCCGAAACGATTATATATATATTACTATATGTTCCGATGTTTTTTCCTCGGCTTTTGCTCCGGGAGTTAGCTCCCCACAGCCCTTTGGAATGGATCCGGAAAATGTTTTAACCATATTTAAGCATATATTAAAATCTGAAAAAGTTATTAGTTTTGACATTTCTGAAGTATCTCCTAGATTTGATAGTGATAATAGAACTGCAAAACTTGCTGCAATCATAATTTTTGCCCTTGTAAATAATCTCACAAAGCTGTATGAAAAACTCTAAATTAAAATTGACAATTTTATAAATATTCTTTATCTTAAACCAGCAAAAAAAGTAAGGAAAGGATTGTTATGAAAAAGGTATGTTTAATTTTGCTGATAGGGATTTTTATGCTGCCAGTTTTTGCAAAAAATAACTTTCATTTTGCTGTTTTAAGCGACAGAAGCGGCGGGGTTAATCACGAAGCATTTAAGATGGTGGTGAAAGATATTAATAATCTTCATCCGGATTTGATAGTGACTGTAGGAGATTTGTCTGACAATGCACTGAAAAATGAATACAAAAAGGCAATGGATGTAATGGATAAATTCGAGGTCCCTGTATTCTATACACCGGGGAATAATGATATTGTAGATGAAAAAACCAGGAAGTTATTCATCGAATTTACCGGAAATAAACCTTATTATTCTTTTGAATATCAGAATACACATTTTATAGTTCTTGATAATTCAACTGCCGAAAGCTATGAAGATATGGAAAAGAAACAGAAAGAATGGTTGAAAAATGATTTAAAAGAAAACAAAGATAAGATTAATATATATGTTTTTATGCACAAACCCTTCTGGGCGGATAATGTTGCAGAAAACAAAAATGATAAAATGCATTCTTTATTTAAAAAATATAATGTGGATGCTGTTTTTACGGGACACTGGCATCAGTATGCACATAATGAATATGACGGAATAGACTACTATCTTGCGGGAAGCTCTGGAGGAGGATTTGGGAAGGAAAATGTGGACCTCGGTAAATTTTACCAATTTTTATGGTGCAAAGTTGATCATGACAGGCTCAATGTTAGCATTATAAAAGCTGGAAACATTTATAGAGATGATCTGGTAAATATTCAGGAAGAAAAGCTTTCTTACAAAATTGTCAATGAATTGATTGCATCAAATGGGAAATATTTAGAGGAAGAAAAATCGCTGCATGCTGAAATAAAAATAGAGAATGCAACCCAAAAAACAATAAATAAAAAATTATATATAAATTCAAAGGATAACTGGATAATTGATACTGAAAGTATTCCCGTTGTGCTTAAACCGGCAGAAACTTTTACAAAAAAAATTAAATTAACAAAGAAGGGAAACTTTTATCCCCTTCCTGAAATGAAGTTTGTATATCCATTTGGACGCAATAAAAAAATTGAATACAATCGGGGCCTGAATATAAAACCTAAGGTTAAAATTAGAAAAAGCAATAATCAACCAGAAATAGATGGGAGAATTAAAAAAAGCGAATGGCCGAAAGAAGCAAGCAGGTTTAATGAATTTTGCAATAATTATGGGCAGAAAAGTCAAATAAGCAAAACCGAAGTATTAATGACATATTATGAAGATAATCTGTATATGGCAGTAACATCTTATGAATCTGATGTATCTAAAATTAGGGCAGATACAAAAAAAAGAGATGGAAATGTATATAATGATGATTCGATCGGGATACTGATATCTCAAAATCCGTATAAGATTTATCAAACCTATATTAATACAAATTCTGTAATATGGGATGCCTTAATAGATTTAGAGAAACAGGAAAGGATAAAAAGCTGGAACGGTAATTATGAACATGCAGTGAAAAAATACGATAACCGGTGGGTTATGGAAATTAAAATGAATCTATCCGATTTAAATATTGATAAGAATAAACCATTCTTTTTCAATATAAGAAGACAGCAGAAAACAAAAAATAAATCGGGTTTTCTCACTCCCAACTGGAAGTATGATTCCGGCGGCTATGTTGAAGCTAAATTTGAATAAGTTGAGGGAAGAAAAGTTGAAAAATAAAGAATTTGTAAACTGGATGAAAAATGAAAGCAGTAAGAAAATTAGCGGCTGGGGTTTTGAATATATAGAAAAAACGGGAAGATGTTCGGAACAGCCGCTAAAATGGGGATACGGTAGTAAAGTTATCCCAGAAATTAGAAAAGCTAATTATTTTCTTGATATGGGAACCGGAGGAGGAGAATTGCTAAAGCTGTTTTCTCCTTTCCCCAAATATAGTTTTGCAACAGAAGGTTATAAACCCAATATAAAAATTGCCAGACAGAATTTAGAAAAATATAATGTTGAAGTAAAAGAAATCCGGGATGATAGTGATTTGGGTTTTGAATGCAACTATTTTGATTTAATAATTAATAGGCATGAATCTTATGACCCCGGGGAAGTCAATCGAATTTTAAAGAAAGATGGAATATTTATTACACAGCAGGTTGGAAGCAAAGATTGCTGTGATTTAAATGAACTGTTAGAAGCCCCCAAAAATCAATATTATAGTAACAACTGGAATCTTGATAATGCTGTTAAATCACTTGAAGAGAATGGTGTTAAAATTATAGAAAAAATGGAGGATTTTCCTAAAATTAGATTTTATGATACAGGGGCAATTGTATTTTTTTTAAAGACTGTAATATGGCAGATTCCCGATTTTTCCACAGATCAGTATCTAGATGGATTAAAGAAAATTTCAAAAATGATTAAGAAAAGAGGATATATAGAATTTCTACAGCACCGTTTTTTTATTAAGTCAAAAAAGAAATAAGTTCATATCATTTAGAGAATATAACTTCTAATTAATTTAAAAAATTGAAGAAATGATAAGTGTTCTGTTTCGGCAGGGTCATAATCTGCAATGTTAAAAATTATATCCAGAAACTTTCCTCCCAGAATAGCTATTAGAAAAGTACCTATACCAAAAGGTCCGCCTAAAATAATACCGCTTATCAGAATAGTAATTTCAATTGCTGGTTTAATGTAGGATGCTGAAAAGCCTGTTATTTTAATCAATCCCACCATTAATCCATCCCTGGGGCCGGCTCCTAGCCCGCAGCTGATATATAAATAAATTCCCAGTGAAAAGATCCACAATCCTGCAAGACACATGAGACACTGCAAAATTTTTGAACCGGGCTGTGGATATATGTTTAGCGGGTTTATCAGATCAATAAAAAAACCGATGAAGAACATGTTTAAAACTGTAGCAATTCCGGGATATATCTTTAAAAACATAGAAAGAAGGATTACTAAAAGTCCAACAATCTGGCTAATTCTGCCCAATGTTAAGCCTGCAACTTTCATTAGACCTACATGAAATGTACCCCAGGGAGTCATCCCAATTCCGGCTTTATACATTATTACTATACCCAGGGCTAAAACAAAAAAGCCGATAAAAAGTTTTATAAATTTTAAAATAAAGATTCCTGGATTAATATTATTTTGCATAGCTAAATAATATCATAATAAATATTATTTTGTAGGCAAATTTAATCTAAAAAGTTGCTATAAAGAACCTGTTATTTATATCAAAATCCGGTATAATATAAAAATGAGTGTTTATCTTTTGTTTCTGCTCGGGTTTATAATATTATTACTCGGGGCTAATTTGTTTGTTTCTGGAGCTATAAATATAGCTAAGAAATTAAACATGCCCTTGATTTTAATCGGTTTGACAATTGTTGCTTTTGGTACTTCTGCTCCAGAACTTTTTGTAAATATTCAGGCCTCCTTTAAAAACAATCCCGAAATTGCCTTTGGGAATATACTTGGAAGTAACATCTTTAATATATTATTTATTCTTGGTGTGGTAGCTTTAATCTATCCAGTATTAGTAAAAAATGAAACAATTAAATTTGAAATACCTTTCAATTTTATAACCAGTGCAGGTGTTCTATTATTTCTATTTAATTTTTTTATTACTAAAAGGAGATATCCTTTATTATCCAAATTTGATGGTATAGTTATGCTTTTTTTCTTTGCTATCTTTTGTGTTTTTATTGTGTTTAACAATAGAAATAAAATCTCTGATTCAGAAATAAATATAAAAATAATTAAACCGTTTAAAATTTTTGTTTATATTATCTCAGGATTGATAATGCTGTATATTGGGTCGGAACTGGTAATTACATATTCAGTAAAAATAGCCAAACTCTTTGGAGTTAGTGATAGAATTATTGGGATAACAATTGTTGCATCAGGAACCTCTTTACCGGAATTAATTACTTCTGTAATTTCTATTGTCAAAAAAGAAACCAATCTGGCTCTGGGGAATTTGCTTGGTTCTAATATAATTAATACTTTATTTATTCTTGGAACTTCCGCTGTAATAAACCCTATTGTGCTATCAAATAAAGTTTTATTGGATTTATTTTTTAATATTGCTGGGAGTTTTCTTGTTTTTCTTTTTGTATTTACAGGCAAGGGCAGAAAAATTGA
The DNA here is from genome assembly GCA_008086245.1 of Candidatus Mcinerneyibacterium aminivorans. GTDB lineage: Bacteria > Macinerneyibacteriota > Macinerneyibacteria > Macinerneyibacteriales > Macinerneyibacteriaceae > Macinerneyibacterium > Macinerneyibacterium aminivorans. Next base: position 6,376 of record VSIX01000130.1, on the reverse strand, counting down.
CAGATTTGAAGGCGGTTTGTTGCTGCTGATGTATGTTTTTTATTTGTATTTAATTTTAATAAGATAATTATTACTATCAATTATTTCAAATTATACTTTAATAATTATAAAAATATATGATCTTGAATTAGCGATTTTATATGATATATTTTTTGTGAAACAATTGTGGGTGCTGTTTTGTCCTATTGATAAAGGAGAAATTATGAAAATACTTGTTATTGGTGGAACTGTATTTTTAGGAAAACATATTGTTAAAAAGGCACTAAAAAGAAAACATGATGTTACTATTTTTCACAGGGGCAAACATAATACTGAATTTGAGCAAAATGTGAAGGAAATTTTTGGTGACAGGAGAAAAGAAATTCATAAGCTTGAAAGGGAAAATTTTGATTATGTTATAGATACCTGTGGATATTTCCCCGGGGATGTCGAAAAGTCAGTAAATGTATTAAAAGGAAATATAGATAAGTATTTATTTGTATCCTCAATTTCTGTTTACAAAAATTTTAATGTGGATGAAATTACTGAAGAATCTCCTGTAGAATATAAGGAAGAAGAGGAGCTTGAAAATAAGATTACCAATGAAACCTACGGTCCTTATAAAGCAAGGTGTGAAAGAGTTGTTAGAGAAAATTTGAAAGAAAAATCAGTAGTAGTTAGACCGGGATTGATAGCCGGCCCCGGGGATCCCTCCGATAGATTTACTTACTGGGTAAAAAGAATAGAAAAAGGGGGGAAAATTATAGCTCCCGGTAAAAAGAGCAAAAGGATACAATTTATTGATGTAAGGGATTTGGCAGAATGGATTATCAAACTTGGTGAAGATAAGAAGTCGGGGATTTATAATGCAGTAGGACCTTCAAAAAATATAAATATGGAAGAATTATTAAATATTTGTAGAACTGAAATTAATAAAAAAGCCAGATTTATCTGGATGGATGAAAATTTTCTTTTAAAGGAAGAAGTTATTCCATGGAGCGACCTCCCCCTCTGGCTTCCTGATTCTATGAATATGGGAGGGATGATGAAGGTGTCAAAAAAAATGGCTGCTGAAAATGGATTATCCTATAGAAAAGTCAGGGATACAATAAATGATACATTAAAATGGTTTAATAACAATCGAACTGAATTAAAAGCAGGTTTAGATTTAGAAAAGGAAAAAAAATTAATTAAAAAATATAATAAAATTTAAATATGAAAAAACGAAAAATACTAAAACCGGCAGAAAAGAGAAAGTTGGGTTATAACGGACATTTTTTGAGATATATCCCGAAGATATACGATGTTGTGTTCTCATTTTACTGTAAAGAAACTCATATTACCTGTAGCTAATATATCGATAACTAATTAATTGAATAGAAATGTATTCGAATTTTTTTATTATTAATTTTATCAATTATATTTAAGTATTAGAAATTTAATAAGGTGTTAGTATGAAAAAAATATTTATTTTTATTTCAATATTGATTTTTATTTTTAATATAACAGCTGAGACAAATAGAGAAAGTTTTAATAGGGAAGCTGAGCTTAAAACATATTATACAATCAATAAGATGAAGCCGATAGGTCCTGGAGATACTAGATTTTTAATTTTTACAGAAATAGATGATATAAGTCCCAGTTCCTATACAAGTAGAGGTATGAAAACTGAATTGAATTATAATTTTTTAAAAGAAAATTTATCACACAAAATAAGCATATCTTTTGTTAAATATTACAGATTTTATATTGAAAATAGATTAAACACTATAGATAAAAATGATGATAGCAAAATTTCCTTAAACATTGAGTATTCAATGCATCACTTTCTATTATCCGACTGGATTATAGAGGGGCTGGATCTTGGAATAGGACCAAAAATATTTTTAAATTACCAAAACAACTTGAGAATAATAACTGGAAATGATATTAAAATTAATAAATATTTAATATCCCCATCATTTTTGGGAATAATCAGGCTTGATAGGTTAAAAAATTTGAAGGTATTATTGATTTTGTCAAATGGAGGTGTTTTTGGAATTAGAAATAATTATTACCCTAATGTTAAAAAGACAGGATCAGAAAAAATTCAGGGAAGTTATCATGATTTGAATTGGGAAGTTAAATGGAGTTTGAAAAAGACTTTGGATATAAATGTTGGTTATATCTGGAAAAATTTAAGAGAGTTTGGAAATTTGAATGATAACAATGTTAGAATAGATGAAATTTATTTCGGGATTAACTATTCAATAGGTGATTAGGATGAAAAAAGTAATTCTTATAATATTAATACCGTTATTTTTGCTTTCATGTTCTTCAATTATAGGACCTGAAGAAAAAAATCATCAAAACTGAGAATATACTGAATCTGAAAACTTTTATTTTTACTACAAGGATAATTCTTATGCTGAAGAAAACCTAAGTGATATTATTGAGGAAGAAGAAAGAATAAAAGAAGTTATTGAAAATAAATTGGAAATTAATTATTCTGATAAAATAACTATATATATTTATGAAAATATTGAACAAACCGGATGGGATAGAGTTGGAGGGAGGGCATATCCTAAAACTAATACAGTAGAAACTATATATAATGAAGAAAAAAAATCAATAGGTATAAGGGGAGCCTCAGCTCATGAGATTGTCCATGTTATAATTAGTAATTTGTTTGGAAGCTGCAAGTTTCAGCTGTTAGCAGAGGGGATCGCAGTAGCAATGGATGGTTTATGGAACCATCCAACACTGGGTTTGAAAGAGGTAGATGAAATCACTCTTTATTACGACGAGCTGGATAAAATACCATCTCTTGATAAAATAAATGATTACTTTGATGAGTTTGAAAGTTCTTTTAGTTATCCTTTAAGCGGGTCATTTATACTCTTTCTTCTGGAAAAATATGGTCCTGAAAAATTTAAAAAGCTATACTCTCAGGATGCTGATAAAGATTTAGAGGATAGCATCAATCTCGCATACAGTACAACCCTGGATAGGTTAAAAAATGAATGGATAAATCACTGCAGGAATAATTTATAAAAAATCTGGAAATTTTATAAAACTATATTATTATATAATTGTATTAATTTTTTACAAAAAAAAGGAGGTATTATGAAAGCTCTGGTAGTTTACTACTCAAGGACCGGTATCACACAGAATCTTGCTGAAAATATAGCTAAAAATCTGAATGCGGATATGGATGAAATAAAAGATAAAAAAAGCAGATCGGGGTTGTTTGGCTGGTTCGGCGCCGGCAAGGATGCTGTTCTAAAAAAAGAAACAGAAATAGAATATGATGCAGATCCGGAAAATTATGATGTTGTTATAATTGGCTCACCTGTTTGGGCTGGAAACATAACTCCGGCTGTTAGAACATATTTGAATAAATTTACTTTTCAAAAAGTAGCTTTTTTTGCAACATATGGGGGAAGCGAGGGGAAAGTTTTTGAAAATCTTGAAAAGTATTCCTCCAGACCTCTGGATAAAATTGGAATAAAAATGAAAGATGTAAAGTTAGCAAATATGAAACAAAAAGTTGAAAGGTTTTGTAAAAATATTAAGGAGCATTTTTGATATCAGAATATAATTTAATGGTTCCTTTACCCAAAAAAGAAAATTTCAAAAAAAAGGTTCTGGAATATGCAATTTCTAATAAGCTGGGACTGGAGATGCAGGCCTTTGTTGATCCAAATGATTTTTCAACCAAAAAAAAAGAGTTGAACAGGGTCGAAGAATATAAGAAAACGCTGGATAAATTTCCAAATTTTTATTCAATTCATGGACCTATATTTGATATTAAACCCCATGCAGTGGATAGGGAGATATTAAAGATAGTTAAAAAAAGAGTAGAAACCACATTATCGGTTGCTAAAAAAATTAATTGCAGGCGGGTGATTTTTCATACCGGCTACAATCCCCTTATCTCGGCTGAGAGACAGATGGAATATATTCTGGATGCGCAGGTAAAATTCTGGACAGATATTTTATCCAAATACGAGGAGATAACTATTTGCCTTGAAAACATGTGGGATTTTACACCGGTGTTCTTGAAATTGCTTGTAGAGAATGTTAATAGCAAAAGATTGGGGATCTGCCTGGATATAGGACATCTGAATGTTTATAATAAAACCCGTATTGATATCTGGTTTGAAGAGCTAAAAGAGAAGATAAATCATCTTCATCTTCATGATAATAATGGTATGACTGATGAGCATCTGGCAATTGGAAATGGTAATGTGAAATGGCAAAATATATTTGATAATATAGAATCCTTAAAGACAAATCCAGAAGCAGTAATTGAGGTTGATTCGGAAGATAAATTTTATGCGAGTATGAAGTACTTAAAACAGAATAACTTTCTTAAAAGATAGCTATTTTCTATGCTTTAGTCCTTGAACGGGTGCTTTTAATTTTTAAATAAGAGGACCTGAAGAGGTTATTCTTCAGATCCTAAAAAATTATTTTCTATAAATTTTTCTCTACTTTTTCAACAATTTCCTTCTTGAATTTCTTAATTTTATCAAGTATTTCAGTTGATTTTGATTTAATTTCCTTAACGAATTCTTCATCCTCAACTGTTGGCAGATTTATCTTTACATTTAAATAAGCACCTTCTGCAGCTGATTCTGCAAGAATAGCGGCTACTGCTGCATCACTTACCGCATTTGGATTTCCCTTTTCTGCAACTTTATCTGCTAGTTCAAGCAGGTCCCCGGTAAGTTTCAGTGATTCAAAAGGAACCTGAGTAGCAAATTTTGCTGCTTTTTCAAGTGCCTCTTTCCCCTTTTTTCTTGCTTTCATGTATTTGTTAAATGCCTGGGTATCTTTATCTATAAGTTCCAGATATTTTCTTTTTAGTTTTTGTGCTTCAATTGCCACTTCTTCCATTTCTTCTTTTACATCCTTATATTTATAATCATATGTTAAATTTGCTACCATTGAGGATAATGCCGCCGATAGAGAACCGCTTAATGCTGCTACGCTACCTCCTCCTGGAGCAGGAGAGTTTGAAGAAAGCTCATCTGCGAATTCGGTTATTTTCATATCCACAAGTTTTGAGCTATCCTGTTCTTTTTCTATTTTATATTCAATGATTTTTTCTTCCGGGTTAAAATCTGTTACATCGTTTAAACCGAGAGATTTGATTGCAATATCCACAATTTCCTTTTCGGGAATCCCTCTTGATTGACCTTCAATCGGCATATATCTTTTACATATTTTATTTTGTTTTTTCAAATAGTATTCCCCCGCCTGCTTAATTGCATCGAGAGGAGCCAAACCAACCAGTTCACTACCCGTAACTCGATATCCCCTTTTATTAGCTTCTTCTCTTGCCGCATCAAAAACATGATGCATATTAGCAATCTTGTAATTGGTTAAGTTTATTGAAATTTGGGCAGTTTTAAAATCCTCTACATACCAGCCTATTGCCTTTACACTTTTAAATTTCCCCTTCGTTCTTAAAGCATTTCCATCTTCATCTCTGATAATTTTACCGTCTTTTTCTCTTCTTCTTGCTCTTCCTCTTTCTCTCAATTCTAAAGCAATATCTTTTGCAGCTTTTGCATCTTTTGTGTTCAAATTAATATTGTAGGCAATTAAAAATTCTCTTGCCCCGATAACGGTTGCACCAGATTTTTTGTTAAATTTTTGGGGACCGTAATCCGGTTTAAATTCTGGATTTTTCATCTTTTCGGGGAGAGCTTCATATTCTCCTTCACGAATATTTGCCAGATTCTGTCTTTCTGGCTTTGTTGCAGCATTTTCATATAAATAAACAGGAATATCCAATTCGCTGCCAACTTTTTCTCCAACCTGGTTTGCGATTTCAATGCAGTCGTCCATAGAAACATTTTTAACGGGGACAAAAGGACATACATCAGTAGCTCCCATTCTCGGATGTGCTCCTTCATGCTGGCTCATATCAATTAGCTCAGAAGCTTTTTTTATTGCTTTAAAAGCCGCTTTTTTAACAGCATCCGGAGTCCCAACAAATGTTACAACGGTTCTATTTGTATCTTCACCGGGATCCACATCAAGAAGTATAGTATTTTCAACTTCTTCAATTTCTCCCGTAATTTGATTTATAATATCCTTATCTCTACCTTCACTGAAATTTGGAACACATTCAACTATTTTATCCATAAATCAACCTCCCAGTTTTGTTTAAATATTAATTAATATTTTTCCTGTGTCAAGATAATGATTGTTTAATTTCTGAATTTGAATTTTTACTTAGACTAAAAATTGCAACAGCAATTTTTATAACACACAGACACTATAAGTATTATAGAAGATTCCTGAATTCCGCTCGTTTCACTCGCTCCATCAGGAATTTTCATTATTTATGTATTTTAATTATGAATATTCCGGCCGAAGTGAAACGAAGTGCCGGAATCTTCTG
>VSIX01000129.1 GCA_008086245.1 Candidatus Mcinerneyibacterium aminivorans | reverse complement strand
TCAAATTACCTATTTAATTTTTAATGTTCTTTTCTTATAAAATTATGTAGTTATAAAGTAAGTGCTGGTCCGTGTCTGTATTTTGTTTTTCTATTTTAAAAGTACAAACTATCCTGAAATATACCGTCCAGATTACAGATTACAGTTTTTAGCTCATTATCTGGGTTAACATTCAACCTTTGTGCGTTATACGATGTCCGTTGTGCATTTTATTATATCAAGCTGATCCTTTAACAAGAAGTGAAATTCCCTGTAAAAAGAATAATCCTGCTATCCAGTAATATACGAAACGGGGGTAAACAAGAATAAAAATCCCCACCAGTAAATAGGCAACACCTACAAAATAAACTCTTATTTTTTCCGTTTTTTCCAGTTTCAGGGACAAAAAATCGGTTAGCTTTATAACAAGATCAAGCTTTTTAAAGAAAAAAGATTCTTTTTTCTTGGTATGTTCCTCTTTAAATTCTTTCCAGAATGAAGGAAAATATAAAACATTAAGAAATACTCCAAGCAGGAACAAACTTAAAAGATAACTCAAACTCGAATAATAATCCCCCCAGGTAAGCAGCAAACCAATTTCATCCATTAACAGGCCGAGACCTATCCCGTATAAAACTGCAACCCGCTCAATTTTAATCTTTTGATATTTAACAAGAGACAACCAGCCGGCAAATGCAATTAAAATTATACCAAAATAAAAGTGATGTATGTGATAGCCAAACAGAATAATATTTCTACCGATATGAAAGCTAACTCCCGGCGGACCCTGATGAACCGTCTTAGCAAACTCAGATTGAGCTGAACCAGCAATGGTAACCAGCAATCTAATTACTAAAAATGATAATAAATAAGAAATCGTAATAATAAATGGAATTTTCCTATTTTTATTCTTTTTAACTTCTTTATTTTTCATTTATATACAACCCTCCCTGAAAGTATATTATTATTCATTTAAAATATATTTCAACACCTATCTTGCTTGCCCCTAACAATATTTATTATTGACAATTATTATTTTTGTTTTACTCTCTTTACATGAGAAAAAAAGATGTTTTTATAAAAATAATATCTCTGATTCTTTTTTTTATATTGATGTGTGTTTTAAGATTATGGTATTCCCTTCTTTTTCTATTTCTTATTGGAATACTTACAACCATTTATTTTAAAAAAAGAGTTTATTGCTTTAAAATATGTCCGGCTGGAACTGTTCAGGATTTTTTTTCAGAAGAAAATACAAATATAAACAAAAATCCCGGTAAGTTTATAAAGTATTCAATTTTCACAGTATTCTGGTTTTATATAATATTTAATATCTATATGAGCTATAACAATCCCTACCAATTATGGCAGAACCTGTTGAGATTAATTATAATTAGCCTGGGATTAATGATATTTTTACAATACAGATATTCCAAAAGATTCTGGTGTAAATATCTTTGTCCATTCGGAAGGATACTAAATCTTATTTTAAAAGTTATAAGATCATAAAAAAAAAGGAGGGGATTAAATCCCCTCCATACTTCTTAGCAATTCTATAATCAAATTTAAAAAATATTAAAAACTATATTCCAGTGACATACCAACTGAATAGGTATGTGTCCATTCGGAAAATTTTCTAATCTGATCCATCTGATTCGATAAGCCTCCGGCCATAATTTGAGCAGCTACTCCCGCAGCTGTTGTTGCATCCATGCCGGCCTCTTCCTGTAAAGCCTGTGCTATATCTTCCTGTACTGCCTGATCGGACATGGTATTATCATTTTTTGCCATTAATTCATAGTAAAAAGCAGATAACTTAAGATTTTTTCTTAAATTTATGGAGTACTCGAAGTGGTAAGCATTATCAAATCTTGAAATAGCATAGATTACTTCACTGTTCCCACCATAATCTGTGAATGTAGGTGCTAATGCTTCCAGTGAAGGATTTCCACTCTGGGATAGAGCCTGCGCGAGAGTGCCTTCAGGCAATCCCTGCAAACCATCAAATTTATCCGTATCTGAAACAGTATAATCAGCAAATAATTTTCCAAAAAAACCAATTTTTTCCATATCAACATTTATACCCATTGTGGTAAAATTACCGGAAATTGTTCTTGCCTTCTGTCCCTCTGAAGGAACTTCATCTCCCCATACTGCTGTATAACCAACATAAGGTTTTAAACCAAACATTTTATAGGAAATAGATCCGTTATATATCTTATGGTCATATTTACCCTGATATTCATAAATTCTATTTTCTTCTTCTGTCATCGTAAGATCCGTTCCTCCGCCTTCTCCGGAAATAAATTGAATTGCAGAATTCATCTGAAAATTCCATCGTTTAGCTTCAATCCAAAGAATTTTATTTAAAGCACTGTTTTCATTCATTCCCGTACCAATCTTAGTAATATCACCTGCACCACGTGCAAGAGCAGCGCCAACTCCTGTATTTTTATCTATATGGAAATCTATTTGTGCCATAGGAACGCTTGTTAAACCTGATGCAGTATAAAATATGAAATCTTCATCAACATCCCCCTCAAAATAATGAGTATAAGCTGCATTTGCTGTTGGTACTACCGTCTGAACCCCTACAGAAACACCAAAAGGTCTCTTTCCATCAACTGCAAAAGGACGATACATGATGAAAAAATTATCGAGTTCAACAATTTCTTCAACCTTCTCGTTGCTCCCCACTTCATGCTCAACATCGGGGTCATTTGCATCGAATTTAAGCTGCATAACTCCAAACCATTTTGACTCTCCAAGCTTTCCAAGTGAAAAATTAATATTTCCAACTGCTCTAAAATTTTCACTTGCACGGTAATTTGCACTTGCCCTTTCAAAAACACCAAAAGAGGGAGAATCAAGTGGAGTAGCAAAAGCTTCCTGATACTTTGTCACCATTTTAAAATTACCTGTAATTTTTAATTTTTTCAATATTGAATCAGAAACAACATCATCCGATGAATCTTCTGCTCCAAAAACTACAGAAAATGAAGCTAAAAATACAAATATTAATATAATTATAGCTAACTTTCTCATAACCAACCTCCAATTTTATATTAACTACTTATTTTATACAATAAATACGGATAGATGTCAATGAATTTCATTCACTATTAAAAAATTGCTATCGCAATTTTAGTTGTTCGTCGCTAGTAATTCGCGGTATATTTCAGGATAGTTTGTACTTTTAAAATAGAAAAACAAAATACAGACACGGACCAGCACTTACTTTATAACTACATAATTTTATAAGAAAAGTACATTAAAAATTAAATAGGTAATT
>VSIX01000128.1 GCA_008086245.1 Candidatus Mcinerneyibacterium aminivorans | reverse complement strand
TTCAAATTAAAAATTATTTTTTATAACAACCTATATGATCTACACAGGATTATAAAAAAGGAACACCCCGGGAATTTAAAAGAATCAATTTTCTATAAAAGAATCAAGAGCTTTAAATCTGTTGATTTAATTTTTGATTATATTGAAAAATCAGATTTTAACAACCGGGAATTAGATGTATTACAGGATAAAACATTGAAGAAAAGTTTGTTTCCCCGGCCTCTCCTTTATTCTTTTATAGTAAAAAAAGTTTTAGCAGAAAAAAATATTGAAAGCGATTCTGTTATTTTTTTTAAAAACAAAAAGGTTTTTGAAGATTTTAAAAAATTCCCATTTCTTTCCAAAAATTTAAGCTACGGAATTCTTGTTAATAAGAACAACAAACAAAAAGCATACTATTTAAATCAAATAAATTTTTCGCCCGAATATGCTTATAGTTTGTTAAACAGGGAAACTCCACTTACAAAAATATTTACAACTAATTACAAAGAAAATATTTTTAAAATAAATTATAAAATAAAAATAGTAAACAGCTTTGTAATGTACATTCAATTAACCTTACATGGTAACAGAAATTATACAAAAGATATTGCAAAAACAATATCTCTAAATAAACAATTTAACAACATTTATTACTCCCCCCAAGAAAACTTCATTAAAACAACTACAGGATTTTTCTTATACCCCAGGGGGAACTATTTAATATTTGATATTAATAAATTATTTTCCGAGCTTGATAATATAATTATACACAGTGTCAATACTGCAAAAATAGATAAATTTGAAAAGAAAATTTCTATAGAAATCCCAGAAAATTTTAAATTTAGCATACATCCAAAACAATTAGATACAAAAAAAATGGAAAGAACGGTGAAAAAACACAAAAATATTATTTATATGCAGGAATATTTTATGAGTAATGATAAGAAGGCATTGTTTAGCTTTGAAAATGAAATTCTTTTATTAAAAAAAGAAAAATCTTTCTTTTACAATATTTTTTAAAATAATAAGGAGATAGCAAAAACTTTTTTGTTGAAAAGTAGTATTTTTTAATTATATTAAAAGACGAACCAAAAAAGGAAAGGTATATATGATAACATTTCAGGAAATCATTGACAGATTGAATAAGTTTTGGGAACAACAGGGTGCAGTTCTTCTGTTTCCGCATGATGTTGAAAAAGGTGCTGGAACATTTAACCCCCACACTTTTCTTCACTCTCTGGATTCGGAAAAATGGAAAGTTGCCTATGTTGAGCCATGTAGAAGACCAAAAGACGGAAGATACGGGGAAAACCCCTACCGTACCCAGCATTATTTTCAGTATCAGGTTCTATTGAAACCTGTACCGGAAAAAATTCAGGAAATCTTCATAGAAAGTCTTAAAGCAATTGGAATTTCGGATAAAAAACATGATATAAGGTTTGTTATGGATGATTGGGAATCTCCAACAATTGGAGCCTGGGGCCTTGGCTGGGAAGTCTGGGTTGATGGAATGGAAGTAACTCAATTTACTTATTTTCAGAAAGTCGGTGGCATTGATGTAGATCCAATTTGTGTTGAGCTAACCTACGGATTGGAAAGACTTGCAATGTATATACAAAAAGTTGATTCTATGTTTGATATAAAATGGAATGAAGATGTTAAATACGGCGACATCTACAAAAGAAACGAATATGAGCACTCAGTATTTAATTTCAAAGAAGCCGATGTAGATCTGTTGTGGAAAACATTTGATGCAAACGAAAAAGAATGCAAAAAACTAATTGAAAAAGATTTAGTTCGCCCCGCCTATGATTATGTAATGAAAAATTCTCATATTTTTAATCTTCTTGATGCCCGGGGAGCAATATCAGTCTCCGAACGAACATCCTTTATTAAAAGAATTAGGGACCTTGCAAGGGGATGTGCTAAAAGTTACAAACAATTAAATGAAAATAAAGGAGAAGATAATGCCTAAAAATTTATTAATAGAAATTGGAGTAGAAGAGCTTCCTGCGTCTTATATCAATGGGGCCAGCAAATCTTTTTATAATGGATTAAAAAAATTATTAAATACCAATAATATAGACTTTGAATCATCAAATTATTACGGAACTCCGCGTCGTCTTGTTCTATTTTTTGAAGAAGTAAACAATAAAGAACCTGACCGTAAAGAAAAAATCGTAGGACCGCCCAAGAATGTATGTTTTGATGATAATGAAAATAAAACAAAAGCATATACTTCATTTATAAATAGAAATAATATCAAAGAGGAAGATGCTTTCTGGGAAGAAAAAAATAAAGGAAAATATTTAGCAGTAATAAAAAAAATTGAGGGAAAACATACAAAAAACATACTGAAATCCAAGCTTGAAGAAATAGTTAAGAAAATTAGCTTTCCAAAAAATATGAGATGGAACTCTACCGGATTTGAATTTGCACGTCCAATAAGATGGGTACAGGTCTGGTGGGGGAAAAAACTTTTGGATGTTTCTGTCGCCGGAATCAAATCACAGAAGAAAACAAGACTCTTAAGACAGATTGATAAAAACGAAGTTGAAATAAATAATATCGAAGACTATTTTAAAAAAATAGAGAACTCCAATATTGTACTCTCCTATAAACAAAGAAAAGAGATTATAAAAGATAGAATAAAACAAATAGTAAAAGAAAACAATGCTGATACCTTTTATTCAAGAAAATTAATAGCTGAGGTTGCAAATCTTGTAGAATCTCCTTTGGTTCTTGAAGGGAGCTTCGATAAGAAGTTTTTGGATTTGCCTCCAGAAATAATCTCTGCTGCCATGAGTCAGCACCAGCGGTATTTTAGCTTGTATAAAAACAATAATATTTTACCCAAATTTATCTTTGTAGCAAATGGGGTATTTGAAGATACTACTGAAATTATAAAGGGAAATCAGAGAGTTTTAAATGGAAGACTAGATGATGCTTATTTTTACTGGCAGGAAGACACAGAGAAAGAACTTGAAGCCCTAAATAAAAAGCTTAATGAGATAGTATGGATTGAAGGCCTGGGAACGATTAAAGATAAGGTAGAAAGACTGGAGAAAACGATTTCTAAGTTTTATTCCTCAGAAATTTCCAGAAAAATTGCCCACTTTTCAAAAATTGATATAGCATCTGAAATGATAAAAGACGGCAAGGAATTTACAAAATTACAGGGTACAATTGCAAAATATTATCTGCTAAATGCAAATATGGATCAAGAAATTGCTTTAGGTGTTGAAAGACATTATTTACCGGAAAAATGGGGTGAAAAATTACCCGAAACCGAAGGTGAAAAATATTTAGCAGTAATTGACAAAATGGATGATATCGTAGGAGCATTTATTAACGGCACCATCCCTACAGGTTCAAAAGATCCTTATGCTTTAAAAAGGAAATTCAACAGCATCATTGCAATAATTCTTGGATTTGAAAATAACCAGGTGTCTAAATCAGAACAGCTTGATGCTGAAATATTTAAAATAGTTGATTATCTATATAAAATCTATCCTGAACAAAAAAATAAAGATATTCTTTTGGATTTTATGTGGGAAAGAATTGAATATCAATTTGAAGAATTAAACATCCCCAGTGATGTTGTAAAAGCAGTTGTTGAAACCAAAAATGATACTATAATAAATTTATTTGAACGGGCTAAGGCCTTTAAGAAATTGTCAAAAAGTAAAGATTTTAAAAAGGTTGCCTTTACTTTTAAAAGAGTTAATAATATAGTTTATAAAGCTGAGGAAAAATTCAAAAAAGATAATTTTGATTCTATTGATGAAAGTTTCTTTGAAGAAGAAGAAGAAAAAAACCTTTACAAGGAGTGGAAAAAGCATTATAAAAAACTACAGACTTTTGAAAAAAATAAAAATTATAAAAAGTTTTTTGATATTATAGTGCAATTTAAACCTATAGTTGATGAGTTTTTTGATAATGTTATGGTTATGGCTGAAAGTAAAACATTAAGAACCAATAGACTTGCTTTATTAAAAGATATATCTAA
>VSIX01000127.1 GCA_008086245.1 Candidatus Mcinerneyibacterium aminivorans | reverse complement strand
TGATTTTAAATTCAACTTGAACCTAATTACTAAAAAGCTAATTGCTTCCAATATTAATTGCTTGAGCTTTATACTCTTTTGGAAGAAGTTTTTTATCTTTTAATTCATATATATCATCACAAATTTTTACCATTAAGTAAAACATGGTCAATAAGATATCTAGTAATTAAGGGCTGAGGTAAAGCAAGAAGAGATAAAATTATAAGAGAAAATCCTCCTATAATTATCTCTTTTGGGTTCTTTTTCGCAAAATATTTTAGTGTTTTAATTAATTCAACATCCACTATTTTTCATTCTAGAATTCTTCAATTGGATTTTTAATTTTTAATATAGCAGTATATCCTCCCTTAATATCACTATTTGTAGTTATATAATCTTTAATTTTACTTCGGTATTTATTATAAAATAGATAAATATATTGTGAATTGACACCAATTATAGCAGCTAAACCATTAATTTTCTTAAGTTGTTTAATACGAATTTTTTTAATTTTATCAATGTTGTTTTTATCAATAACAGATATAAAATATGGTTGTTCTAAATTTTTATCTTTAGATGATATTCCTCCATAGGATAAATAAAGATTATTAGAATGTAAGTCAATTGAATTTATCATTATATCTCCAACGATAAAATCTTTTCCATATTTATAATCATTATATTTTGAATTATAACTTTTATCCACATAGCTATTTGTTTTTTCTAAATTATTATTATAAACTTCTAAAGTATAGGGAATCGAATATCTCCCGTAATATATTTTACTGCCGAATTTTTCAAGTGATCCCTGATATACCTTTTTTCCTTTATATTCAACTTTTTCATCTTTCGAATCATATAAAGGATTTTTATGTTTAATTTTTTGAATAATTTTATTATCCCTCATATCATAAACTATAAACTTATAATTTCTTGTTGTAGTTAAATATATATATCTACCATCTACCTTCATATCTCCCCCGATATAACTTATATTTTTATTAAGCACTATATCATTAACCAAATTTCCATCTAAGTCATATACATTTATCCTTTTTAAATAATCATCTAAAATATAAAACTTTTTTTTATGAATTTCCATATCATAAGGAGCAGCTATTTCTCCAGGCCCTTTACCAAGGTTTATACTAAATTTTTTTGTTTTTTTCAAATCTTTAGTATAAAAATATACATGGTATTGATTATTTTTTCTTCCCAATGTTACTGGTTTATTATTAAAAAACTCCACTCTCCCCTTATATCCTCTTCTAATACTGTAATCTTTTATAATTTTATAAGATTCAATATCAGTATAAGCTACTCTTTCTTTTTTTTCTTTACTACAGGACAAAGCTAAAAACAATAAAAACACAATTAAAAAAATATTTTTTATTTTCATAATTCAATCTCCTTTTTAATTCTAAACCCTATCGTATTTTTTTAAAAAAACAAAAATAATAACTTTTTGTAATCTCTTTTGGTTTTTTTGTGAAATATTTTAAAGTCTTAATTATTTTTCTGTTCATAATTATTTAAAGGGTTTTCTACAAAAATCAAAGCTGAATCAGTTTTAATATCTAATAATTTATTTGTTTCCTTTATTTGCTTTAATTCAAAAATAATATATTTATTATTGATATCTATAATTCCATTAATAAAAGCACCCAAATTGCTGAGTTTATCATTTGTTATTTCATATATGTACTTTCCCGTATTTTTATTAAACACATTAATTTTAAATTTATCTATCCTCCATTTCCTTTTTTTATCATCAATATAACCACAAGAGCCTTCTAAAGCAACTAAATAGTCTTTATAAATAGCAAGATCTTTAATCAAAAACTTTCCTATAAATCCTTTATTTTCTGTTCTCTCAAATTCTGTTATATTGTGATCTAAATCTTTCTTTATAACATTTTTTAATTTAATATCTCTATTATAAATTTTTATTCGATAAGGTTCCTCCCAATATCCTCTATAAATCTTCTTACTATTTTTATCATAACATATTGGTCCCATTTTACCATATCCCCTATCAATTAATTTTTCAATTTCTGCATATTTGATTTTTTTTATTTGGTTTCCTGTTTTTAAATCAATTACTTCTAAATTAGTTTTAATAAATCCTGTTATAAATATCTTATTTTTACTTATAGACAAATCAGAAATATAATTATTTAAATTTATAACGTCTAAATTTTTTCCATTAAAATTAAAAATACTAATTCTTTTTAAATTACTGTCATATGTATATATTTTATTATTTTTTATGGAAAAACCATTAAGAGACATTATATCCATAGGCCCTTTCCCCTGATTACAAGTAAATAATAATTCATCATAATTTAAATTATTATCTTTTACTATAACTTTATAAAAGTAATATTTATTATTTTGATAATATGAACAATATAAATCGTTATTATAAGATGCTATATTAAAATTTTGTTTCCTAATTGAACAATTTTTCATTATTTTGACACTTAATATATTTTTATCAGGTTTAGCATCATTTGAAATTATTTTTTCA
>VSIX01000126.1 GCA_008086245.1 Candidatus Mcinerneyibacterium aminivorans | reverse complement strand
TTGTCTTAAACTTTGTGTTTTGTCCGATGAGTTGAGAAAAATCTAAATAGATATTTTTAAGTATTTTTATTTTTTTACTTCTGAGGGGTTACATTTAAGCTTTGTGCTTTGTACGGTGTTCCGATGTACGTTGATAAAAAAAGGAGTTGTTACATGTCTAAAGATACAATATTGGTTGTTGGTGGAGCTGGATATATAGGCTCCCATATGGTTAAGATGCTAGATGAAAAAGGTTATAATGTGATTGTGTATGATAATTTATCCACGGGGTTTGAAGATCTGATTCTCGTGGATAATTTTATTAAAGGAGATATAGCTAATACCCGGAAACTCGATAAAGTATTTTCTGAGAATGATATTGATGCAGTAATGCATTTTGCTGCATTTACACAAGTTGGGGAATCCATGAAAAACCCCCAGAAATATTATAAAAATAATGTTGTAAATGTATACAAATTGTTAAATAGAATGCTAAAGCATGATATTGAATATTTTATATTTTCTTCGTCGGCTGCGGTTTATGGAGAACCGGAATCAATACCAATAAGAGAATATTTGCCCAGAAACCCTATTAATACCTACGGGAAGACAAAAGCTATGGTTGAAGATATTCTTGAAGATTATGACAGGGCGTATGATTTAAAATACAGCTCGTTGAGATATTTTAATGCAGCAGGGGCCGATGAAAGTTCTAAAATTGGTGAGAAGCATGATCCCGAAACCCATTTAATCCCCCTTGTATTAAAAACAGCTTTAAATGAGAGGGAAAAAATCTATATATTTGGTACGGATTATAAAACAAAAGATGGAACCTGTATTCGGGATTATATTCATGTAAATGACTTGGCTTCTGCTCATCTAAAAGCCATGGAAAGGCTTTTTGAGGGAGAAAGTTCAGAAGTTTTCAATCTTGGATCAGGGAAAGGATATTCCGTAAGAGAAATTATTGAAAAATCAAAACAAATTACGGGTATAGATTTTGAAGTAGAAGAAGCCGGAAGAAGACCCGGAGATCCACCCGTTCTCATCGCCGAAAGTAAAAAGGCGGATATGCTTCTGGGCTGGCAAAGAAAGTATAGTCTCGAAGATATTATCAGAACAGCATGGCAGTGGCATAAAAGAAATCAGCGGAGCTGATTTATAATTGCGAATTGCTAATGGCTAATGGCGAATTTTAAAATCACTTCGTGATTTTAGTGACGGTAGTGTCAATAAAAGTAATCCCAGGTAATGAGTGACGGATGT
>VSIX01000125.1 GCA_008086245.1 Candidatus Mcinerneyibacterium aminivorans | reverse complement strand
CTTTTAATTGAGTATTTAGTATGTAATAGGTATTTGCTACAATAATTGATGAAACAAATCCATTTAAATTATTTTTAATTATATTATTAAAAATTATATTGGCATAATGATTGTAAGGTTCTCTTTCATATAGCAAATCAAGGACAACATCATTATCCAGGAAGACTTTTTTCATTTATACTTCTCCTTTAAGTGATCGGTATAATTTTTTTTGGGTTCTTCCTTTATTATTCCGGATAACTCTTTAATTACAGGAGAAATTTCATCTTTATATTTTTCCTTTTCCACTATTAATCGAAAATAATTTTCCACCATTTTAGAAAGAGATATATTATGTTCCCTGGCATACTTCTTTGCTTTTGCGATTATCTTTTTATTAAGCTTAAAGTAAATTTCTTTTTATCATTTTTTAATTTTCCCATAAAACCACCTACGTACTAATATGTCATATAAATACCTATTTGTGAATTTGTAGCTGACCTATTTTTTATTTATTTCAAAATATTATTTATAATAATTATTTATTTACATCAGCTACTGTTTTTCCTAATATTAAAAAAAGTGAAAATCATAAAATAAAAGGGGATAAAATGAAAAAGAAAATAGTAGGTATAGGTTTAATAATTATAGGAATTCTTAACTGTGCTTTTGTTATTATTTCTAATAATTTAAATATTCAGAATATTTTATTTTTACTTTTAGCTATATTTTTCCTACCGCTTGGGACAAAAATCCTTGTAAAACACAAACTCTCATCTGAATAAAACTAAAACAAATTAACCTTTTCATCTACTTTTTTTAGAACATCATAATTTTTATAAGTATTTAATATTATCATAAGACATCCACCTAACAATCTAATAGTTTCTTTCAAATTATCACCAAGATCTACTATCCAGAATATGGCGAATAATAAAATTATAAGATATAGCCAATTTTTTTATTCATGCTACCCCCTATTATCCATTTTCAAAATTTTTAACAGAAACTAAAATAATTAATTTTTTATTTTTTGTTCTTGTATAAATAGTAATTATCATTTTTCCTTAAAACGTAATGAATTTTATCCCACGCCTTAAATAACAATACAACATTTTTATTCGTTTTTATTTCTTCTAAATCATCATTTTTATAGTCATAAAACTTATATACATTTTTTGAATATTTAGTAATAAAATTATTATTAGTATCAAAAAGGAGACTTTCTACAGAAACTGATGGAACTTCTTTATCTCCTATTTTTATACTTCCAACACCTAAATATATTTCTCTTATTTTTTTAAACGAATTATCTTTTGAAAAATATGTGACAATATTTCCCGATCTGATAATAAGTAAGCCTTTACCATTCTTTACTATCTGAGATTCTCTTCGCATATTTGTAAAGTTATCTTTTCTGGAACTGTATTCAAATACACCTTTTTCTTTTAGATGAACTTTTTTTTCAAAATTAACTTCATAGATCGTAATTTTATCTTCTGTACTTCCAATAGCATAGTATTTATTATTATGCTTGAAAAAAGTTGATACCCCAATTTCTTTATACAAATAATAAGTTTCAATATACTCAAAATTCTTATCATAAATTAAAAATCTACATAAATTACGATCATAGATATAATATTTATTTTTTATTTTAACTATAGAATCTAAATCCATTCCTTCGTTGGGACCTTTTCCCATTTTTATATTATAAATTTTGTTTTTTTCAAAATCTTTATTAACTTCATATATTTCTGCTGTATATTCAAAACCCTTTGTTGCAGTATCCAAAACTATATATCTATCATTATACTTTATATATTTTTCAGAATTTCCAGAGAAATACTGACACACATCAAATTTTTCTTCAGATAATCTCTTTTTAACATAGTCATTACCAGCATTTTCATGGGATATAAAATTGATAACTTCATTTTTAGGATAATTTTTCCCGCAGGAAACTAATAAAAAAAACAGAATAATATTGATTATTGCATTTTTTTTCATCTTTTTCACTCCCTAAACAAATATTATACTCCTATCCTTATATAAGGATAGGAGTGAAAAATTAAAACCTAATCTTTAACTATTAAGTAACAACTACTTCTTCATGATGTTCACAAGTAATACTTGGCCATCAGCATTTTCAAAATAATAGATGCATGCCCCATCTTGAAATTCAGATCCTTCTAACTCCCAACTATTACTCTGCACAAGGTAGTCATAATAATCAGAGTCAACTCTTACTGCTCCACCATCAATATCTCTAAGTTCATTTTCTTTCAATTCTCTCATAAAAGAACTTTTTTCAATCTTAAAAGATTAAAACTACAATACACTTCTCATCCCGTACGGAAAAAGCATATATATGCAAAATCTTATCCCCCGATAAGATTTTCTAACTTATTTATAACTAATCAGAAGTATATGTCAAGAAACAATTTTAACCCCTGGTG